>QKII01000460.1 GCA_003249625.1 Propionivibrio sp.
AGCGCCGTTTGACCGCCCATGGTCGGCAATAGCGCGTCGGGACGCTCTTTCTCGATGATCTTCTCGACGACCTTCCAGTTGATCGGCTCGATGTACGTCACATCGGCCATCTCCGGGTCGGTCATGATCGTCGCCGGGTTGGAGTTGACCAAAATGACCTTGAAACCTTCTTCGCGCAACGCCTTGCAGGCCTGCGCCCCTGAATAGTCAAACTCGCAAGCCTGACCGATGATGATCGGGCCCGCGCCAATAATCAGGATGCTCTTAATGTCTGTACGCTTCGGCATGAGTTACTTTCCCTCGGCCTTCCTGGCTTGCATCAACGAAATAAACCGGTCAAAGAGATAGGCGACATCGTGCGGCCCGGGACTCGCCTCCGGGTGCCCCTGGAACGAGAAGGCCGGCACGTCCGTGCGCGCCACGCCCTGCAGCGAACCGTCGAACAGCGACACGTGCGTCGGCCGCAGATTGGCCGGCAGCGTTTCGGCATCGACAGCGAACCCGTGGTTCTGGCTCGTGATCATCACCTGCTGCGTATCGAGATCCTTGACCGGATGGTTGGCACCGTGGTGGCCGAACTTCATCTTGACCGTGCGCGCCCCTGACGCCAGCGCGAGCAACTGATGCCCCAGACAGATGCCGTAGGTCGGAATGCCCTTGGCCAGCAGTTCGCGGATGGCCTCGATCGCGTAGTCGCACGGCTCGGGATCGCCCGGTCCGTTGGACAGAAACACGCCGTCAGGGTTGTATTTGAGCACTTCGGCCGCGGGCGTCTGCGCCGGCACGACCGTCACCTTGCAACCGCGCGACGCGAGCATTCGCAGGATATTGCGCTTGACCCCGTAGTCGAAGGCGACCACGTGGTATTTCGCTTCTGCGCCAGGCAAGTAGCCTTTCAAGGACCATTCGCCTTCGGACCACTCATACGGCGCTTCGGCGGACACGACCTTGGCCAGATCCATTCCAGCCAGCCCCGGGAAGGCCTTCGCCTCTTCCAGCGCCTTCGCCTCGTCGACATCGACCGCCATGATGCAACCCGCCTGCGCCCCCTTTTCACGCAGGATGCGCGTCAATTTCCGCGTATCGATCCCGGCGATGGCAACCACACCGTGCTTCTTGAGATAGTCGGGGAGTGTATCCTGCAAGCGCCAGTTTTCTGCGCGCAACGGAAGATCGCGGATCACCAGCCCAGCAGCAAAATTGGCGCGCGACTCGAAATCCTCTGTATTGCAGCCAACGTTGCCGATATGCGGGTAAGTCAGCGTGACGATCTGGCGGCAATACGAGGGATCGGTCAGAATTTCCTGATAGCCCGTAATCGCCGTATTGAACACAACCTCGCCACTTGTAATGCCAGCCGCACCGATGGCGTAACCGCGAAAAACGGTTCCATCGGCAAGCACGAGAACAGCGGGCGGAAGAGAGGGTAGCAATGACACGAAGAACTCCTGTTCCGTAGCTTAGATATGCAAAAGCGGGAGAGCGCCAGCTCTCCCGCTTAATGTATTGAAT
>QKII01000098.1 GCA_003249625.1 Propionivibrio sp.
TTTTTCATGATGCATTTCCTTATCAATTAGTTGAATGATTTTCGCCTGGTGTGCAATGAAGCTCGGTCGGCGAATTCGGCGGTGCGTGTGTTGTGCGTCGTCGATGGGTGCATCTTAGGGATTCGGTCTGTTGGGAAAAACAGCGCTACCGTCACTGTTTCATTGCTGATTGCGCAATAATGAAGGCCTTGAATTTCGGAGAGGAGGACACATGGACCGCTTGCTGTCGATGCGCGTATTCCAGAAGGTGGTCGATGAGGAAGGCTTCGCGGCGGCCGCCCGGGCGCTGGACATGTCGCCGGCAGTCATTACCCGCCTGGTCGTTGACCTGGAGAACCATCTGGGCACCCGTCTGCTGCACCGAACGACCCGAAAAATATCCCTAACTCCCGCGGGAAAGGCCTATCTGAGCCGCGTGCGAACGATTCTCCAGGATATCGATGAAGCCGACGGCGCCGTCAGTCTGCAAACGCAAGAACTGGCCGGCGTCCTGCGAGTTCTTTCGCCTCCGGTGCTGGCCTCGCATGTGCTGGCGCCGATGATTGCCGAATTTCGCGGTCTCTATCCGAAAATCCTGCTTGATATCGATGTCGAATCCTTCAACGAACCCTCGATTGAAGATTACGACATTACGCTGATGCCGGCCTTCAACACGTTCGACGGAAATGTGATTGCGCGAAAGATATCGACCACCGAGGCAGTTCTGGTGTGTGCGCCCGCTTATATCGAGAAGCATGGCATGCCGTTGACGCCCGAAGACCTGGCGGGGCATGAAATACTTCGCATGAAGTCTTCCGAATCGCACTCCCGGCCACGGATCTGGCGTTTGTTCAATTCGGAGCACAACGACGATCCCCTCGACGTCGCCGTCGAACCGGGGCTTTGGGTGAACCACAACGACACGCTCCTGCGCGCGACGCTGGATGGCGCGGGGATATCCTCCAGCGTCATCACCTTGGTAATGCCCTATCTGGGCCGCGGGGAACTGGTAAGAGTTTTGCCCCCCTGGATATCCGGCCGTTTCAGCCTGTACGCCGCGTTGCCCAGCCGCAAGTTCATGCCGGAACGCACGCGCGTTTTCCTCGAACACCTGACCGAGCGAAATCGGCAGCAGGAAAGCCTGGCCAAGAACCTATTCGAGAAGCTTCCACGGACTGTTCAGAAAACTCCGCGATGAGCCCATCAATGTCGTTGAAGTGAACACGGTAGATCCATTGATTCGATGAGGTATTGATGGAGAATTATGTTCATCACAAGGCGTCGCCACGGTGCAAAATGCCGTGCGTTGTTCCGATGACCTGAAGTTGGCGGACGTGAGTGCAAAGTCCGAAAAGAGCGTGATCGATGTCACAAACGGTTGATTTAATCAGCCATTTAGAAGATTCAGCCTGCTAACCGCAGAAATACCATGACACCGGACTCCACTCGGAACTATCGCCAACGGCCGGATTTGTTCAGATATATTCAACGTCTGGCCGCAGGCGCTCGTCCATCCTGCGGCCACATCACGT
>QKII01000236.1 GCA_003249625.1 Propionivibrio sp.
AGTTCGTCGCGACCGTTGATCTGCGCCCAGCCGGTCAGGCCGGGCACCAGTTCGTGCACCCCCTGGCGCGTACGCAGCTCGATCAGGTCATTCTGGTTGAACAGCGCGGGGCGCGGACCGACGAAGCTCATGTCCCCCTTGAGAATGCTCCAGAGCTGCGGCAGTTCGTCGAGGCTGGTACGGCGCAGGAACGAGCCGACCGGCGTCAGGTGGCTAGCCGGATCGCCGAGCAAATGTGTCGCCACCGCCGGCGTGCCGATGCGCATGCTGCGGAACTTCGGCATGCGGAAGATGCGGTTATGCCGCCCGACCCGGTCCGACCAGTAGAGCGCCGGCCCCGGCGACGTCAGTCTTACCAACAGGAATACAGACAAGATCGGCACCAACAGCACGGCCGTCGCAACAAGCGCCAGCAGCAGGTCCATCAGCCGTTTCAGCAATTCAGACATTCATCGCTCCACAGTCGCTTTCAGCCCATCCGAGACCGAATACGGTGGTACCCAGCCGAGTTCAGACCGAATTTTTCGGTCGTCGACACGCAGCGAGCCGACCAGGCGCTCCATCTGCGCGCCCCGCCCAAGAAGCCGGGCGCCTGCGTGCAGCAATACCGACGGAAAGGGCCACAGACGCGCCGGTCGCCCCATGGCTTCGCCGAGCCGACGCAACAGGCCGGGCGTCGATAGATCCTCGCCGTCGCTGACCATATACGTCTGCATGGCAGCGGCAGGATGCGTCGCGCAGTGCAGCAGAGCATCGACAAGGTTGCCGACGTAGACGAGACTGCGCCCGTTGCTGACCGATGCCAGCGGCAACGGCACGCCACGCCGAAGCACACCGAGCATCGCGGCGAAATTGCCTTTCACGCCGGGGCCATAGACCAGAGGCGGGCGGACCACCACGACCTCGATTCCGGTTTGCGCGGCAATCCCGTGTAGCACCTGTTCTGCTTCCCACTTCGAGACGCCATAGGCATCGACCGGCGCCGGCGCATCGGCTTCAGAGTAACGTTGCCCCCCTTCGGTCTCCTCGCCGTTAACCTTGATCGAGCTGACGAACACCAGACGCCGAACCCCGTGCGCGGCAGCCTGGCGCGCCAAATGCGCCGTCGCTTCCACATTCACTTTCCGGAATTCCGCCAACGGATCCAGCGCGTCTTCGCGCATGACATGCACACGCGCGGCCAGATGTATCACCGTCGTTACGCCATGCAGGGCGGCCGACCAATTGGTTGCCGCGGACAACTCGTCAATCAATGCGATTGAACAGCCGTGCGGCACCTGCCCCGATTTCTCCACTCGCACGGCGGCGCATACGGACAAGCCACGCCGAAGCATTTCAGCGCATAGCGCCCGACCGACGAAGCCCGAGGCACCGGTGACCAGACACACCCCATCAGACGGGGATGCAGATGAACGCGGACGGGTCGAAACGGGCGAAAAATTGGCCATGCGCAAGGAGTGACTGACGGGATGTCCGGGGAAATCGGCAGCGTATAATGCGCGCTTTCCC
>QKII01000063.1 GCA_003249625.1 Propionivibrio sp.
TTTCGGTTCCGCAGTTGTCGATTCGTTACTGTCTGGAACTGGGGCTTCTGCCTCTGCCGAAAACCGCCAATCCCGCACACATGAAGAACAATGCCGAAGTGGATTTCGCAATCGAAGCGGAAGACATGGCCGTGCTGAAGAAGATGGAACAGATCAAGGACTATGGCGATGCAAGCATATTCCCGGTCTATGGCGGAAAGTTGAAATAGTAGTAGAGAAAGCGCCCACTGCCGTTGTTTGATCAAACCATACAACGGCAGTGCTTGGTTGAACGGGTCGGGGGGATCAGCAGTTCCTTCACCACGCACCCTCGCGCGTTTGCAACAAAAAGCGGAAAACCGGCGACTTCTTCCACTCGACGTAATGGAACTGGATCGAGGCCACGAATATTCGAGGCGCAAATTCGCGTTTCTCGCTGAGCTGGCTTCATGGTCCACCAACTCCATCTGGAGAGAACTCAAGATGAAACAGCCACTTCTCTTTGTAGCTCTCTTTTTAACAGGGCACCTTGCGGCAAGTGCTCCCGCGTTGGCGGCGGACTGCAACTCACTCTCCAGACTCGGACTGCAAGACGTTTCCATCACTACCGCATCCGCGCAGCCGGCGGGCACGTTGCCCCCGGACCCGATGAGCGCCATGACGGGCGGTGCTCCAAGGGCTGTTGACGTTGGAGCGCATTGCCTCGTTGAGGGCAAGATCGGGGACCGTGAAGGTGTGAACGGCCGCTACGGTATCCGCTTCCAATTGCGCATGCCCGACGCCTGGAACGGACGCTTCCTGTTTCAGGGTGGCGGAGGCACAGACGGTTTCATTGCTCCGGCAACTGGCGCCATCCCCAGTACCGGCACGACGGCCACGCCGGCACTCAAGCGTGGCTATGCCGTAGTCAGTATGGACGGGGGACACGACGGAATTAACCTTGTTTTCGCCGACGACCAGCAGGCGCGGCTTGATCTTGCCTATACCGCCATCGGCCAGGTAACTGATACGGCCAAAGCCTTGATCCGCGCCTATTACAAAAGCGCACCGGAGAAATCATTCTTCATGGGCTGCTCGAATGGCGGACGCGAAGCAATGATGGCCGCGCAACGGTACCCGACAGAATTTGACGGCATCGTCGCAGGCAACCCCGGTTTCCGTCTCTCGAAAGCAGCTCTCGGATCGCTCTGGGATGTTCGCCAGTTGGAACGAATAGCGCCCAAGAAAGCGCTCTGGCAGGCGCTGACACAGCAGGACCTGGATCTGGTTTCCAAAGAAATTATCGCGAAATGCGATGCACAGGATGGGCTGGAAGATGGCATCGTTGCCGCCTATGGCCAATGCAATTTCAACATCGAGAGCTTGCGAGGCACCCTTGCCGACGAGAAGATCGATGCTCTGAAGGCCATCATGAACGGAGTTCACGACGAGGCTGGCAATGCCTTATACAGCAGCTGGCCGTGGGATCCTGCCATCAACACCGCCGGATGGCGGGCTTGGAAATTGGGTTCCAAGGAGCGGCCCGGACT
>QKII01000192.1 GCA_003249625.1 Propionivibrio sp.
TCTATCCCGTCAGAAAAGCAGACGGACGCGCTCGCGGATCAGGAGCTATCGATCGGCGATCGGACGAATTTGGCCTACAAGGGAACCGTCATATCCTACGGCCGCGGGTCGGGGGTTGTCATCGCCACAGGAATGCAAACCGAACTCGGCAGAATCGCGTCGATGCTCCAGGGCGAGGCGGAGGGCAAGACCCCATTGCAGAAGCGGATGGTCGCCTTTGGCAAGAGGCTTGCCTTAGCCATACTGGCAATTTGCGCCATCGTTTTTGTCACCGGAATTCTGCGTGGCGAATCGCCGGTGCTAATGATACTAACGGCCATCTCTCTGGCGGTCGCAGCGATCCCGGAGGCGCTGCCGGCGGTCATCACAATAGCACTGGCTATTGGCGCGAAGAAGATGGTCAGACAGAAAGCCCTCATGCGCAATCTGCCCGCTGTCGAGACACTGGGGTCCGTGACCTACATCTGCTCGGACAAGACGGGCACCCTGACGATGAATCGGATGGTCGTAGAGGAGGTATACGCTGACGGGCGCCTTATCCCCAAAAAGGAGTTGCGCAGAGCGCTGACGGCTGAACAGTCGGGCCCCGCTACCAGCCGGCCGTTGTCTACTCTTCTCGTCACAGCGGCCCTCTCCAACGATGCAAAGCAGGATGTTGCCGGTGCGGTCATCGGCGACCCGACGGAGACGGCGCTCTTTACCCTCGGCGCCAAGAGTGGATTCGACAAGACCGCATTGCAAGAGCAGCATTCGCGGCTTGCGGAACTGCCATTCGATGCGGAACGCAAACTGATGACGACTTTCCACGCCTGGGAGGGCGGGAAGATCGTCTCTTTTACCAAAGGCGCAGTGGAGGTGGTGCTGGAGCGGGCCACCCGAGTGCTTACGTCGCAGGGGGAAGTGGATCTGGTGCCTGCGGAGATTTCGGCCGTGGCAGACCGAATCGCCGGCGACGGCCTGCGCGCACTTGGATTCGGCATGAGGGTCTGGGATCGCCTTCCGGATGATCCAGCGACCGCCGATGTCGAAACGGGTCTGACGCTGCTCGGCCTTGTAGGCCTGATGGATCCACCGCGGCCGGAGTCGAAGGCCGCCGTTGAACTGTGTCGACAGGCCGGTATCATTCCGGTGATGATCACAGGCGACCATCCGCTGACCGCACGGTCTATCGCCCGGCGAATCGGTATTCTCGGCGACGGTCACGGCGATGGGGTCGTGATCAACGGCAAGGAGCTCGAACAACTCTCCTTTGAGCAGTTCGAGGAGCGGGTCGAGAAAATTCGTGTCTACGCGCGGGTCGCCCCGGAGCAGAAGCTTAAAATCATCCGGGCATTGCAGGACCACGGCCAGTTCGTCGCGATGACCGGTGACGGTGTTAACGACGCGCCTGCTCTTAAGCGCGCCGACATCGGCGTCGCGATGGGCGTTACTGGTACGGACGTTTCAAAGGAGGCGTCCCATATGATCCTGCTCGACGACAATTTCGCGACTATTGTCGAGACGGTCAA
>QKII01000113.1 GCA_003249625.1 Propionivibrio sp.
TCTCGTGATTCCATCGGTACAGCGACGAAATTTTTCTGCGAAAAGGTTGCGCTGGTCAGTGCTTATTTTGCAACTCGAGAGCTGCAACCATTTGCTGATTGGGTGATGCTGGTCGCATTCAGAATCCCAATCGTTGCCCTGCCCCAAATAGCGTGGCGATGCCAAGAATGGCAAATATCGCTGCTGCAACGCAATGGACCAAACGCACCGGTATCCGATCAGCGATACGATCGCCGAGCAGCACTGCCGGTACGTTGGCAATCATCATGCCCAAAGTCGTACCCGCGACCACCGAGAAAAAAGCACGGTATTGCGCAGCGAGAGCAACGGTAGCCACCTGCGTCTTGTCCCCCATTTCCGCAAGGAAGAAAGCGAGGAGTGTCGTGCCGAAGACCCCGTATTTGGCCAATTTGGCTTCGTCTTCATCGATCTTGTCCGGGATAAGTGTCCAAATTGCCATGCCGACGAAAGAGTGAGCTTCCCTCGGTTATTCACGATTACGAGCCGCTTGGCTTTGCGGTAGTGGTTGCTGCGTGAACGATTGCATTAACCGAGGATTTTTCGGCGAACTGACTTGGCATATGTACGCTGCACTTTGTTTTCTGCCGGCCAATAGCAATTTCAGTGAAGGTCGGCTCAGGGTAGATCTGAGCCGGTAAGATTGATACGAATACGTGGTCAAATCAGGGAAGCATAAGCGGTCAACATGGGGCGACTCCACAGCAAAAACGCAAAGTGGAAAAATACACGCAAAGGAATTTTTCTGTTTTATTGCTCCGGCCCGATGAGGTAGAAAGTTGCCGTCACCCCGGCCTTCTCCGGGGTGACGGGTTCCTACTTCTTCGGGCAATATCAATAGTCGTTTTTCTTTGAGAAACTGCGGTGCCTTTTCTTCTGCGGTGTTTTTTACAGACTCTCAGTTGTCGCTGTCCTCCCAAGCGCGGGAGCGTTCCACGGCCTTCTGCCAGCCCTTGTATTTCACTTTGCGGGCCTCAGCAGGCATGTCCGGCTGGAAAGTTCGGTCGACATTCCACTTCTCTGCGATTTCGGCCTTGTCTTTCCAGAAGCCGACGGCCAGTCCGGCCAGGAAGGCAGCGCCCATGGCCGTGGTTTCGGTGACTTTCGGCCGAACTACCGGCACCCCAAGAATGTCGGACTGGAACTGCATCAGGAAATTGTTCGCCACCGCGCCGCCATCGACCTTGAGCGCCTTGAGGGTGATGCCGGAATCCTCCTGCATGGCCTCGAGTACGTCGCGGGTCTGCAACGCGATCGATTCCAGCGTGGCGCGGACGATGTGGTTGCGATTGGCGCCGCGCGTCAGGCCGACCATCGTGCCGCGGGCGTACATGTCCCAGTACGGTGCGCCGAGTCCAACAAAAGCGGGGACAACGTAGACACCGTTGGTGTCCTGAACGGCGGCCGCCAGCTCCTCGGACTGCGCGGCGTTGTCGATCAACTTCAATTCATCGCGCAGCCACTGTACCGCTGCGCCCGCAACGAAAATCGCGCCTTCCAGTGCGTACTCGACCTTGCCATCGATGCCACAGGCAATTGTCGTCAGCAGGCCGTTTCGTGATGGAATTGGCGTCTCGCCAGTGTTCATCAGCATGAAACAGCCTGTGCCGTAGGTATTCTTGGCCATCCCGTCGGCGAAACAAGCCTGGCCGAACAGTGCCGCCTGCTGATCGCCGGCGACCCCGGCAATCGGGATTTCCGCGCCGCCGAACGTCTGCGGGTCAGTGTCCCCATAGACGCAGCTTGACGGCTTGACCTCGGGCAACATGGCTGCGGGAATGCCCAGCTCGTCGAGGATCTTCGTGTCCCATTCGAGCTTCTTGATGTTGAACAGCATCGTGCGCGAGGCGTTGGTGTAGTCGGTGACGTGAATCTTGCCGCGGGTGAGGTTCCACATCAGCCAGGTGTCGACGTTGCCGAACAGAAGTTCCCCCTTCTCGGCGCGCGCACGCGCTCCCTCGACGTTGTCGAGGATCCACTTGATCTTGGTGCCCGAAAAGTAGGCATCGACCACCAGCCCGGTGCTTTCGCGGACGTAAGCTTCCAGGCCGCGCGCTTTCAGCTCGTCACAGATGCCGGCGGTGCGGCGACATTGCCAGACGATGGCGTTGTAGATCGGTTTGCCGGTAGCTTTCTCCCAGACGATCGTCGTTTCGCGCTGGTTGGTGATGCCGATCGCCGCGATTTCGTCGGGCCGAGCCTCTATCTTTTCCAGTACCTCGCGGGCGACATCGCTTTGCGATTTCCAGATTTCCATCGGGTCGTGTTCGACCCAGCCGGCCTTTGGATAGATCTGGGTGAATTCGTTCTGCGCGACGCCGACGTTCTTTCCTGTCTGGTCGAAAAGAATGGCACGTGAGCTGGTCGTGCCTTGGTCGAGTGCCAGAACGTATTTCTTCGTCATTTTCCCGCTTCCTCGTGTCTGATTTTTCTATGCGCCGTGTTCCGCAAAATACTCGTCGAACTTGGACTGGGCCTGCCCTTCGAAAAGGATCTCACAAGCCTCCATCAGGCCTTCCGCCTGCCGAATATCCTCTTTCCTGACGACCAGGGCAATCTTCGAGCGACGGCGCAGGAAGTCATCCAGCTTGGTGATCATTTCCTGCTGTTTGGCGAGGCGTATTTCGCACCGGAGGTAGTCGGTGCCCTTGATCAGGACTTCAGCCTGGCGCGGATCTTCGCGGATGTCCGCCAGCAGTTCAAGTGCCTGCAGGTCGTAGCGCCGCCACAGGCGCTGGCTTAGCTGTTCGATCGCGTCTGGCGAAGTGTAGCTGTCGAGATTCATCTGCCTTGCCTGCTGCATGTATTCGTCGTAAACCGAACGATGCGGCTCCCCATACCATTTGTAGTCGGGATTTTCGAGATGCACGCCCATCGCAGAGACGTAGCCGGCAACCTCGTTGCCGACGTTGACGCAATCGGTCAACTTGCCGCCGAAGATGCTGATGTGGGCCGTCTCTTCGCAGATGTCGATCTCATGTTTGCGCGACATCTGTAGCCAGTCGCGCTCGTTTCCCTTGCCGTTGGCCGTGCTGACGACCAGTGGCCGGACGCCACAACGTTCGGTGATGATGTCATCGCTCGTCAGCGGCTTCTTCAGGTTGAGGCGCTTGTTGATGTTGTCGAGGACGAACTGGCGGTCCTCTTCCGTAACCTCGCTGAACGGTGACTCGGTACGCGTGTCGGTCGTTCCAACGCACGTTCGCACCCCCATCGGGATGACGAAAAACAAGCGGCCGTCGTCGGCGAAGAAAGTCAGCACGCGCCGACTTTTCGTGATCTGCGGCACGATCAGGTGGATGCCCTTGGAAAAAACGTGCCGGTGCGCCGTCTTTTCGCCGGTCTTCTGGTTATGTTCGTCAACGAACGGTCCGGCGGCGTTGATCAATACCTTCGAGCGAATCTCGAACTCACGGCCGGTCATGCCGTCACGCGCCCGAGTGATCCAGACGCCGTTTTCGCGCCGGGCGCCGAGCGACTCGACATAGTTGGCCGCGATGCAGCCGCGGTCCATTGCCGAGCGGATGAACTGGAATACGAAGCGTGCGTCGTTGTCGTGCAGGTAGGCATCCGAGTACTCAAAGCCACCGTAGAAATTGTCAGTCCGGATGATCGGTTCCTCAGCATTTACCGTGCCGCGTGGCAGCCAGCGCGGAGTTTTCGTGAAACCTCGGCCGAAGAACCAGTAGAGCCATGTGCCGAGCCAGATGAAGCGTGGGTGAAAGCGGAATCCTTTCTCGATCGTCGAGTAGAAGCGGATTTCCTTGACCCTCGACGGATAGTTCTCCATCAGGTGGTTGCGACTTTTGCAGAGTCCCCAGACGAGGCCAAAGTCATTGCTTTCCAGGTACTTGATGCCTCCCCAGGCCAGATTGCTGGATTGTTGGCTGGTGAACCCGGCGAAGTCACGCTGATCGACCAGCGCGACGTGCGCGCCCTTGCCGGAAAGCGCCGCGGCGGCGACGGCGCCGTTGATTCCGCCGCCGATGATCAGTGCGTCGTAAACGCCTTGGTCGAGTTTTTCGATGTTGCTGTCACGGAGTTTCATTGAAATGCGCTCGTATGTTCGTTATGGTTCGATATGTTCTAAATCGAACAATATTGTAGTCTTTATTGTTTTTAATCGAATGTTTTTTTGTGCTTTATCGAGTTGCGGTATTCGTTTGTCGGAAAGCGTTGGGGTAGAATTTGCCGCTACAAGCGCGTCAGCAACGGTTTAAGCGTCAGAGGGGGAGTGTCATGAAGACTCGGATTTCGCAAACGAATCTTTCGCCAAGGCATCTTGAAATCATCGAAATGGCGAAGCGCAATGGTTTTTTGGCGACAGAGGAGCTGAGCAGGACGCTCGGAGTTACCGTGCAGACGATTCGGCGCGACATCAATGAATTGTGCGAACTGGGGATGTTGCGGCGGTATCACGGTGGCGCGGGTTTGGCCTCGAGCGTTCAGAACGTTGACTATCCAACTCGGCAGATACTGAACCACGAAGAGAAGATCCGCATTGCGCGCATGGTGGCGGATTACATTCCGGATAACGCTTCGCTTTTCATAAACATCGGGACGACGACCGAAGAAGTTGCCAAGGCGCTGCGCGGCCACAAAAACCTCAGGGTGATCACCAACAACCTGAACGTGGCCAATGTCCTTTGCGATGAACCCAGTTTTGAGGTCATCGTCGCAGGGGGCGTGGTGCGCAGCGATCGCGGGATCATCGGCGAGTCAACGATCGATTTCGTGCGCCAGTTCAAGGTCGACTACGGCATTATCGGCATTTCCGGGATCGATGAAGACGGGACGCTGCTTGACTTCGACTACCGCGAAGTGCGCGTGGCCCAAGCGATCATCGAGAATGCGCGCCAGGTGGTTCTGGTGACCGATCATACGAAGTTCAGCTGCAATCCGATGGTCCGCTTGTGCCACATCTCGGACATCGATGTTCTCTTCACGGATTGTCAGCCGCCGGAAAGCATCCTGGCCGAACTGGGCAAGGCGAAGATCGAACTGCACGTCTCCGAATTCTCCGGGGAGCGCCCCGGCTGATCAAGTCATCTCCGGCGGTCTGCTGCGAGGCAGAGTCCCTCGCGGCCTTGAAATTTGTGGCGGTAACCCCATTTAGCCTCGGCTTACTTGCCGCCGGCGCTTGCGCTTGGTTGTGCACTTTTTGACCAATCTATGTAAATCAACGTCTTACGGAGTTATCTATGGGCGCCAACAAGGAAACCCTCGGCTTTCAGGCTGAAGTCAAGCAACTGCTGCATCTGATGATTCACTCGTTGTACAGCAACAAGGAGATCTTCCTTCGCGAGTTGGTCTCGAATGCCTCCGATGCCTGCGACAAGTTGCGTTTTGAGGCGTTGAACAACCCGGCGCTCTATGGCGACGACTCGGAACTGAAGATCCGGTTGTCCTTCGACAAAGAGGCGCGCACGCTGACCATTTCGGATAACGGCATCGGTTTGTCGCGCGAGGAAGCTGTCGAGCACCTCGGCACGATCGCCAAGTCCGGCACGCGTGAATTTTTCTCTGCACTGACCGGTGACCAGGCCAAGGACGCGCACCTGATCGGGCAGTTCGGCGTCGGCTTCTATTCCTCGTTCATCGTCGCCGACAAGGTGACGGTCATTTCCCGCCGCGCGGGGCTGGAGGCTAATCAGGCTGTGCAATGGGAGTCGGCCGGCGAGGGCGACTTCAGTATCGAGATGGTTGAGAAGGCAGGGCGAGGTACGGACGTTGTCCTGCATCTTCGCGACGGGGAAGACGAATTTCTGTCGAACTGGAAGCTACGCCAGGTCGTGCGCAAGTACTCCGACCACATCACCCTGCCGATCCTGATGAAGAAGGAGCAGTGGG
>QKII01000005.1 GCA_003249625.1 Propionivibrio sp.
GAAGATCGATGCTCTGAAGGCCATCATGAACGGAGTTCACGACGAGGCTGGCAATGCCTTATACAGCAGCTGGCCGTGGGATCCTGCCATCAACACCGCCGGATGGCGGGCTTGGAAATTGGGTTCCAAGGAGCGGCCCGGACTAAACGCTGCAATGAGTATTCCCTCCTTGGCCCGGCTTTTTCTGACTCCGCCTCAGAGCAGCATCGCCGAAACGCCGGACTATGCCGCACTCGCGAGGAACGTGGCCAGCATGGGGGGCTATTTTGACGCCGACGAGACCTACCTCTCGACCTTTGCACAGCGCGGCGGAAAGATCGTGATCTTTCAGGGCGTCGCGGACCCGATCTTCTCCGCTCACGATATCGCCCGTTGGTACGAAGCCGTCAGTTCCGATACTGGCCCGGCCGTGGCGCGACTCTTTATGGTGCCCGGCATGACCCATTGTGGTGGCGGGAACGCCTTTGAGGACTTCGATCCTCTTACCGCACTCGAGCGCTGGATCAATACGGGCAACGTGCCGGAGGCAATGGTTGCGAACTCACCTTCCAAACCGGATCGGCAAATGCCGTTGTGTGCTTATCCTGCTTATGCCAAATACAAGGGTGGGGACAGCCGCTCGTCCGAAAGCTTTACCTGTTCCTCGAACTGATGCTGCTGCCAGCTGCCGCGTTGCCTTACCGCTTCGATTGGCAGACGCCAATCATCGTCGGAAAGCTCTATTCACCGCACACCATCGAGATCCCCTTTGTCTTCGATAATGCCTGCACCGAGGCTGGCGCCATCATGACTGGAGGAGAGGCCGGAACTGCCGTGTTGGCCCGAAATGTTTCTGAAGCCTGGGTGGAATTTGCGAAGTCCGGAAAACCGGCCGCGCCAGGACTTCCCGACTGGTCTGAATTCTCACCCGAAGGGCGTGCCGCGATGCATATCGATACGACCAGCCGAGTCGCGCCGTACATGGATGCCGTAATCGTGGAGCAATTTCAGGCGCTTCTTCGAAAGCGTGCTGGTGTCGCGTGAGCTTGAAAGAGAACCGCATTTTTTGATTGCGTACCGTCTGAATGCCGTGAGCGGCATTTGCTGGATCACACCGCTGTGCTCAACGGTACGGCGCCAAAGGCGGCTACGAAAGAGACGTTGAGCCGTCCCCGCTTCTGATCCCGGACGTCTGAACCGAATTGTGAACGCAAGCCCATGATCCTGGATAAGGATCATGGGCTTCTACTGCTAATGCACTGCCTACAGGAGTGGCAAGGGACGGTTTGGTGCTTGTGGATCGATCCGCTGGCCGCTTCCAGCCGATTGTTCAATGGCTGAAATCATCCGATGCAAGGCCACCCCGTCGTCGAAGGTTGGGGCTAGATGGGTACCATGCTGCAGATCGTGAGCCATCCGGGCATAGATCCGGGCAACGTTGCCGGGAATGGCTTCAGCGGGCAAGCCAGCCAGGAAACTGGCGGGAACGGTCAGTGGCGTCATTTCGGTTGCATCATTCTTGCAGCCCTCCAGCGTGAGCGGAACCATCTGCGCATGGCCCACCGGCGCCGTGATGCGCAGACTGCCTTCGCTGCCATTGATTTCCCAGTTCAGCCCCGATGTGCCTTGCGGCATGCCACCGCGATAGTGGATCGAGAGCGGCGCCTCGCGGTTTACCAGGCCGGTCATCAGAATCTGGTCATGGGCATTCATCGGCAACACATCATTGCTGCCCGCAACGACGGCTTCCGTCCGGCGGTTGGCCAGAATGGCTGAGAGATCGGTCACGTCGCCCAGTGCGTCACGGATCGCGGCGAGTGTATGCGCAAACGGGATGGTCAACATGGTCGCACCGTTAGCCCGGTCAAGCAGATAGCCGTAGGTTTCCGGGTCCGAGGTCGTCGCGCCCCAGCCGCCGCCCCAAGCACTTACCGTGCTGGACAGCACCTTGCCGATATACCCCTCGTCAAGCAACTGGCGCAGATACAGGATTTCGGGGGCGGTTCTGGCCTGGGTGCCCACCACCCCGAGGACACCTTTCGTTTCGGCCATGGCTGCAAGCTTTTCCGCCTCGGCCAAGCCATTGCCAAGCGGCCACTCGCAATAGACGTGCTTGCCAGCGTCGATCGCTGCGCTCACCAGCGCCAAATGATGCGGCACCTTGACCGTTACAGTCACGATATCGATGTCTGGCGAAGCAACCAGTTCGTAGACATCCGCAAACGCTCGCGGAATGCCACTCGCGGCAGCAGCAGCGTCGCTGCTGGCTTTGCTGCTGTTGGCAACCCCGACGACCTCAAACGAATCAGGCAAGGCGCGCAGCGCCGGTAGATGGGTGATCGAACCCCAGCTGCGTCCGGCGTGCAAACCCACGATTCCCACACGGTACTTTCTTCCAGCCATCGCTGACCTCACTTTCGTTAACTATGGTTCGGCTGGAGCGGCTCAACGCAGCCGACCTCAAGTACTCCCCGCCGCTTTCCATAATCGAGTGAATCAACGCCCCGGCAAAGACACGATTCTGCGAATTTTTTGCCTATTAGTCCGTGCAGGCGCGGCTTTCACGAAAGAAATCCGTCACGCCCTGCCGCGTCGGCCATATCCGCTACGACAGCGCTTCGATGACCCCGAGCAGACGTCCGAGCCCCTCATCAAGCAGTGACCGCGGGCAGGCGAGATTGAGGCGGATGAATCCTTCTCCTGCCTCGCCATACAAGGTTCCAGGACTAACACGCAGCCGGGCTGCCAGCAGCTTTTGCGTCAGCGCCTCGGTAGAGATTCCCAGACCACGGCAATCGATCCAGGCCAGATAGGTCGCTTCCATCGGCAGAACACGGACTTGCGGGGTGTACTTCGTCAAACAGGCTTGCAGATGCCGGTAATTGGCATGGATGTATGCACAAAGATCATCCAGCCACGAACCACCTTCTTTATACGCAGCAATCAGCGCAGCAATTCCCAACGGCCCGATTTCGCCGACTTCATGGATGTTGAAGACGCGGTCTATTTTCTGCCGCTGGGCCGGATCTGCCGCAATCACATTGGCGACATGCAATCCCGCCAGGTTGAACGCCTTGCTCGGTGACACGCAGGTGACCGAGCGACGTGCGTGCTCCGTGCTTAGGGACGCGTAGGGAACGTGCCGCTGGCCGGGCATGAGCAGATCGCAATGAATCTCGTCAGAAATCACAGTCACGTCGTGTGCCATGCAAATCTCGCCCAGACGCAACAGTTCCTCACGTGACCAGACGCGGCCGACCGGGTTGTGCGGGTTGCACAAGAGCAGAACTTTGTTCGCAGGAGTTGCAGCCAGACGTTCCAGTTCATCGAAATTCATCCGGTAATCCTCCTCTTCCAGGAGGAGGGGACTTTCGACAGCAGCGCACTGCATGTTGCGGATCGATGAGTAAAAGCAGTTGTATACGGGCGACTGGAGGATGACGCCGTCTCCGGGAGATGTCAGAGCTCCGATAACTGCGGACAACGCGGGCACGACGCCAGTGACGGGCAGGATCCACTCGCGATCCAGCGCAAGGCCGTGCCGCCTCGAGAACCAGTCAATCGTGGCCTGATAGTAGGCTCCAGGAACTTTCGCATAGCCGAAAATGCCGT
Organism: Propionivibrio sp.; assembly: GCA_003249625.1. The sequence continues at coordinate 3,592 of QKII01000005.1, forward strand.
GGCGGACCCGCTCTTCCAATGCTGCCACCACAGCCGGCGCGGTAGGGAAATCCATGTCGGCGACCCACATCGGCAACATCTGCGGCTCAACATCCGAATCCCACTTGTATGAGGCACTGCCGCGACGCGGCACGACGTGATCAAAGGTCGAGGGCACAGCACGCGGTCCGGTTGTCAGTCGAAATGCGCGTATGTATCCGGCAGTTGGCTGGCTGTCTGGCGTGATCGTCGAGGATGATTTCCCCGAATTCATCCGCGCAGATTGATCCCGAAATCGGGTTCTTCACGCTTGTGATACGACCGTGAATCGATGCCTTTACGCTGCTGTACTCAAAGCACAGATCACATCCCTCATCCATCCGACAGTTTTCCAGTACCAGATCAGTGGCGAAGCACAGCGGCTGTGTGCCTTTGATCGTGCAATTGACCAGCTTCAAATTCTTCGAGTGCCATCCCAGATACTCGCCATCAAGAATGGAGTCATAGACCGTCACGTTTTCGGCGTTCCAGAATGCATCCTTGGACGCCAGTACCGCGTTTCGAATCTCGATATTCCGTGCACCATCAAACGCGTAGTTTCCTTGAAGATGGAATCTTTCCCCGCGAATCCCGTCGCTATTCATGAAGAAATAATCGCCATTGCTAACCGTTACGTCCGAAAAGCGGACATCGCGACAAGCCCAACCGGACTCGGCAGCGTCCGAGAAATCGCAGTGTTCTATTTCAAGATGATCGACGCGCCGAAACATCTTGGGCGCGTCAACGATGCAATTCTTCATCCGCACATGGTGGCTGTACCAGATAGCCGCGCGGCTTTGTGGCTGGAACGTACTGTTTTCGATGGTGATTCGCTCGCCATGCCAGAACGGGTACTTGGCTCTGAAATCACAGTGAACGGCGTCGACGTCCATGCCATGCTTCAGCGGCGATTCACCGGGGTTGAAGCACGAATGCTCGATTCGGAGTGCCCTCTTGGCAAATAATGGCCGTTCTCCTTCGTATTGCTGGCCGTGAATCACGGCTTTCTTTTCAATCATTGTCCAATGACCTCTATCGTAATTTTTGACGCGCCCGGTGTTTTGAGTGCATCCAAGCCCGAGTTGATTCGCCCGAGGCGAATCAACCCACTGGCGTATCCGAAATCGCGGTAAAAAATGGCCACGTTGCCCCATGGCGCGTAGTAGGTGATGTCGCCAACGTCGGGGTCGATGCCAGCGGGCGCGCCCTGTGTCGTGAGTTTTCTCGGCAGATACGTAATCTTCTCTATCGAGGCGTAGTCTTCCAGCGGCAGTGTCAACGGCAACATGGCGAGGAAGTCTCGAGCGGTAGCGTTGTCATCGAGCGTTGCGATCGCCGATTTGGCGCCAATCGTCAAGCGTATTTGCATGGTTTTTGTCTCCGTAGTTGATGAGGCAGGCTGCGCAGCCTGAACGGGCGAAAAGAAACTGACCAAGGAAAGCGAGAAGATCAGTGGGCCTATGAATCGCCCCGTACAAGCACGAACCAGGTTCGAAGAACGGGTTTTGTTTGGATGCTTCATGGTGTTCTCCTGGACTCGGCCGATGCCATCCTGTCCGCATCCAGCCACCAACGGGTAAATCGTTTTTCCGTTTCGTCCAACGCTAACCATTCCCCGATCATCGGTGTCAGCAGCCGATAGGGGTTGCCCTGGCTTGCCTTGCTGATACGGTCGAATGGCTCGTTCCACGCATGTCGGGCTAGATTGAATCGCCCGATATGCGCGGGAAGAAGGGTCTTGGCGCGCAAATCCACCGCGGCTTGCGCGGCCTCTTCCGGCGTCATGTGGATGTAGGGCCAGCGCGGGTCGTACTGCCCCATATCAAGCGCAACCAGATCGAAGCTGCCAAAGCGATGTGCTATTTCCTTGAAATGCGGACCATAGCCGGTATCTCCACTAAACAAGATCCGCCGGGAGGGGGATTCAAGAACGAATCCGGTCCAAAGCGTCTTGTTGCGGGTCAGCCACCGGCCGGAGTAGTGGCGTGCTGGCACAAGATGGATGGATAAGCCTTCATCCAGTTCCAGATTTTCGTACCAGTCGGCCTCATTGATCTTCGTATGCGGGTAGCCCCAGCGCTCCAGGTGGGCTCCGATGCCCAGCGGGGCCAGCACAAGGGCAACTTTGCTCTTCAGGGCGGTGACCGTGGCGTGGTCAAGATGGTCCCAATGATCATGAGTGATCAACAGAACATCGATGTCGGGTATGTCCTCCGCCGTATAGAGGCTGGTGCCCTC
>QKII01000276.1 GCA_003249625.1 Propionivibrio sp.
CTATCGGATGACTAAGTTACCCTTCCGTTTCACCTCGGCCATCGCCGCGACGCTTCTGGTCGCAGCGGCCTCAAGCGCCAACGCCGAATGCGGACGCGTCACCATCGCGAGCATGAACTGGCAATCCGCAGAGGTTCTTGCCGCTATCGACGGAATCGTGCTCACCAAAGGCTACGGTTGCGATGTCGAGATTGTCCCCGGCGATACCATGCCCACCCTGACCTCCATGATGGAAAAAGGGCAACCCGATGTCGCGCCTGAAGCCTGGATCGACGCTGTCAGGGAACCGCTCGATGCTGCCGTCAAGGAAGGGCGTCTGCATTATGCAGCGCACTCACTGAAGGATGGTGGTATCGAAGGCTGGTGGATTCCCAAGTACCTCGCCGACGCGCATCCGGAAATCAAGACCATCGACGACGCGCTCTCCCACCCGGAGCTGTTCCCCTTCGCCGATGACAAAAAAAAGGGGGCCGTGCACAACTGCCCGGCTGGCTGGAACTGCCAGATCTCCACGGCCAACGCCTTCAAGGCATGGAAGGCTGAGGAAAGAGGCTTTGTCCTGGTCGACACCGGTTCCGCTGCCGGACTGGACGGATCGATCGCCAAGGCTTACGAGCGCAAGGAAAACTGGCTCGGCTACTACTGGTCGCCGACGGCCATTCTCGGCAAGTACGAGATGGTCAAGCTCGATGCCGGTGTTCCGCACGACAAGGCAAAATGGAGCACCTGCAATTCGAAGGTCGACTGCGCCAATCCGGAAAAGAACGACTGGGCCAAAGCCGAGGTCGTCACTGTGATCACAGACCAGTTCAAAAAAGCCGGCGGGCCTGCGGTCGATTATGTGAATACCCGCAACTGGGACAATGCCACCGTCAATGAACTGCTATCCTGGATGCAGAGCAACCAGGCCAACGGCGAGGACGGCGCCATCCATTTCCTGAAAAACTACCCCAACGTCTGGACCCCCTGGGTCACCCCCGAGATCGCCTCGCGGATCAAGGCCGGCCTCTGATGAAGAACCCGGAGCGCAGTGCGTTCCGTGCTCTTTCGTCAAACAGTTCATTAATCTAGATTCCGGCTCGCGGGTTGCGCTGTTTCCCGGCGCGATCCGCCGCGCCGGAAATTTTTCCGTGGGGGCTTCATGCCATTACCCAGCGACTTCCCGTCAATGAATTCCGACGCATTGCGCCAACTAAGGCGTTTCGTCGATATGGAATTCCGCTCTTTCACCCGTGAATACGGCGGCATGCTCGAAAAACTATTCGAGCCGCTTGGCGATTTCCTGCTTTTTTCCGAACGCTTGCTCACCCAGTCGCCCTGGCCGATGGTTCTGGCAGCCATTCTCTTTGCCGTCTGGGTTACGTCGCGATCACTAAAGATCGTCCTCGGCACCACCATCACCCTGCTCCTGATCGGCTACTTCGGCATGTGGCAGGACACCATGCGCACGCTCGCGATGATTGTCGCCAGCACCCTGACGGCGCTTACGCTAGGCCTGCCGCTCGGCATCCTGATGAGCCGGTCCGACCGGCTGCAGCGCTGGCTCACCCCGGCACTCGACATCATGCAGACGATGCCGAGTTTCGTGTATCTCATTCCCGTGGTAATGATTCTCGGCATCGGCCGCGTTCCCGGCCTGCTCGCCGTTCCGCTTCACCAACCTGGGAATCCGCCTGGTCCCCAAGGACGTACTCGAAGCAGCGGAAGCATTCGGCACCAACGGTTTACAGAAGCTGTTCCAGGTACAACTCCCACTCGCCTTGCCGACGATCATGGGCGGCGTCAATCAGACCATCATGATGGCCCTTTCAATGGTCGTCATCGCTTCGATGATCGGTGTGCCGGGTCTCGGACAACCGGTATTGAAAGCCATCTCGAACCAGTACTTCACACAAGGGGTCCTGAACGGCCTGGCGATCGTCGGCATCGCCATAGTTTTCGACCGCGCATCACAGGCTTACGGCAAACGCCTGCAGCGTCATCTGGAGGCGACACATGAATAACGCTGCAAACACGGCATCGACCGAGACACCTCAGGTCGGAATCTCGCTGCGCAACCTCTACAAGATCTTCGGCCCGACGCCGGAGAAATTCATCGACGCCGTACGCGACGGCATGACGAAGCAGGAACTTCTGGACAAACACAACCACGTTCTCGGCCTGCGCGACGTCAACATAGACATGCGGCCCGGCGGCATCCAGGTCGTCATGGGCTTGTCCGGTTCGGGGAAAAGCACACTGATCCGGCACATCAACCGCCTGATCGAACCCACCGCCGGTGAAATATCGATCGGCGACGTCAACGTTCTCGAGCTGAGTCCGAGAGCGTTGCGCAAATTCCGCGGCGAAATGACGGCGATGGTGTTCCAGAAATTCGCCCTGTTTCCGCACTACACGATCCTGGAGAACACCGAGTACGGACTACGCGTCAAGGGCGTATCGCGCAAGAAACGGCACGAGGAAGCCATGCGCTGGATCGAACGCGTCGGCCTGACTGGTTATGAGAAAAAATACCCGAACCAGCTCTCGGGCGGCATGCAACAGCGCGTAGGACTCGCCCGCGCGCTGGCCAACGACACGCCGATCCTGCTGATGGACGAAGCCTTCTCCGCGCTCGACCCGTTGATCCGGACGGACATGCAGACGATCCTGCTCGACCTCCAGCAAGATCTGGGGAAAACGATCGTGTTCATCACTCACGACCTCGACGAGGCGCTTCGTCTGGGCGACAGAATCGCCATTCTTCGCGATGGCGAAGTGATCCAGCAAGGCACCGGGCAGGAAATCATCCTCTCTCCCGCCGACGCCTATATCGCCAACTTCGTCAAGAACGTCAATCGTGGACGAGTGATTCGCTGCCGCGCTCTTGCGCAGCCGGGCGAGGCTGTAGACGGCCCCAATCTCGACGCCAACACGGTACTTGAGGATGCAGCAAGAATCCTGAATACGGAAGGCAAAGAGCAGGCCAATGTGGTCACGAAGCGCGGTCGCCTGATCGGAACAGTGGCACTCAGCGCCATCATCGGCGCGATGATCCCGCCGCAGGATCCGCCGCAGAACACAGGAAGCTGAAACGGCCGACGGAAGAAAAAAGGGCGCTACGGCGCCCTTTTTTTCGCATCATGACATGACTGGCTGGCGTTACGACAGTTTCTGCCCCACCCAGCCGCTGACCGATTCCAATGCCTCCGGCAATTTTTCCGGTTGCGTACCGCCCGCCTGAGCCATATCCGGGCGGCCACCACCCTTGCCACCGACCTGCTGAGCGACGAAGTTGACCAATTCACCGGCCTTGACTTTGCTTGTCAGGTCCGAGGTCACCCCGGCAATCAGCGTCACCTTGCCACCGCTGGTCGAGGCGAGTACCACGGCAGCACTCTTGAGCTTGTCGCGCAGCTTGTCCATGGTCGAGCGCAACGCGTTTACATCCGCATCATCCAGCGCCGCCGCCAGCACCTTCACCCCGTTGATATCCGCTGCACGACCGACGAGCGAATCGCCCTGGGCTGCGACCTGCTTGCTCTTGAGCAACGCCAGTTCGCGCTCCAGTTGACGTACCTGGTCGAGAATCGAATAGACACGCGCCTGCACATCACCGGGCTGCACCTTCAGCGTCCCGGCCACGCCGCCGAGCGCAGTCTCCATGCCTTGCATGTAGGACAACGCCACATCACCCGTGATTGCCTCGATACGGCGAATGCCGGCAGCCACACCACCTTCGGCAACGACGGTAAAAACACCGATATCGCCAGTCCGACGAACGTGCGTCCCGCCGCAGAGTTCGCGCGAGCCACCGATATCGATCACGCGAACCTCGTCTCCGTATTTTTCGCCGAACAACATCATCGCACCGAGCTTTTGCGCCTTTTCGATCGGCATCACGCGATGCTGGCAGTCAGAGTTTTCCAGAATCTCGGCATTGACCAGATTCTCGACACGACGAATCTCATCGTCGCTCAAAGGCTGGTTATGTACGAAGTCAAAACGTGTCTTGTCCGGATCAACCTGCGAGCCTTTTTGCTGAACGTGCTCGCCAAGCACTTCACGCAGCGCCTTGTGCAGCAGGTGCGTCGCCGAGTGATTACGCATCGTACGTTTGCGCGCCACCACATCCACCTTGGCTGCCAACTCGTCACCGACCTTCAGGCTACCTGTTTTCAACACGCCCTGATGCCCGAACACGGCAGCCTGAATCTTTTGCGTATCTTCGACAGCGAAGATTCCCTGCGCCGATTGCAGCACACCGCGGTCGCCAACCTGGCCACCTGATTCCGCATAGAAAGGTGTCTCATCGAGAACAACGGTCCCGGTTTCGCCTTCGGCCAGTTCGCTGACCGGAGATCCTTCCTTGTAAAGGGCCAGCACCTTGCCCTTGGTCTCCAGCGTCTCGTAACCGTGGAACGCCGTCTCCGGACCGCTGTATTCAAGCGCCGCGGACATCTTGAACTTGCCAGCCGCACGCGCCTGTTCCTTTTGCCGGCTCATCGCCGCCTCGAAGCCCGCCGAGTCGACCGTTACGCCGCGCTCTCGGCAGATGTCAGCGGTCAGATCAAGCGGGAAACCGAACGTATCGTGCAGCTTGAATGCGGTTTCACCGTTGAACACGCCTTTGCCGTCCATCGCCGCCAGTTCGCCTTCGAGGATCGCCATGCCGTGCTCGATGGTCGAGAAAAACCGGTCCTCCTCCTGCTTCAGCACATCGGTGACACGCTGTTCGCCGCTGGCCAGTTCAGGATAGGCACTTCCCATTTCTGCAACCAGGTCGGCCACCATCCGGTGGAAGAAGGCAGCGCGGGCGCCAAGCTTGTAGCCGTGACGGATAGCTCGGCGGATGATTCGGCGCAATACGTAGCCGCGCCCCTCGTTGCCGGGGATGACCCCGTCTGCAAGCAGGAAGGAGCAGGCACGGATGTGATCGGCCAGCACTCGCAGCGAGGGGCTGTCCATGTCGGCATCGCTCGTTTCGCGGGCGGCGGCCTTGATCAGGTTCTGGAACAGGTCAATCTCGTAGTTGCTGTGCACGTGCTGCAGTACCGCGGCGATCCGTTCGAGTCCCATGCCGGTATCGACCGACGGCTTGGGCAATGGATGCATGACGCCCGCCTCGTCACGGTTGAACTGCATGAAGACGTTGTTCCAGATCTCGATGTAGCGATCGCCATCTTCATCGGGCGAGCCGGGAGGTCCACCGGGGATGTGCTCGCCGTGGTCGTAGAAAATTTCCGAGCACGGACCGCACGGCCCCGTGTCACCCATCATCCAGAAGTTGTCGGAGGCGTAACGCGCGCCCTTGTTGTCGCCGATACGAATGCAGCGCTCGGCCGGCACTCCGATTTCCTTGGTCCAGATATCGTAGGCTTCGTCGTCCTCGGCATAGACTGTGGTCCACAGCCTGTCTTTGGGGAGTCTGAAGACTTCGGTCAGCAGTTCCCAGGCGTAATGAATGGCGTCACGCTTGAAGTAGTCGCCGAACGAGAAATTTCCGAGCATCTCGAAGAAGGTGTGGTGACGCGCCGTGTAACCGACGTTCTCCAGGTCGTTGTGCTTGCCGCCTGCGCGCACGCACTTCTGGGAAGTAGTTGCGCGGTTGTAAGGCCGCTTGTCGAAGCCAAGGAAGACGTCCTTGAACTGGTTCATCCCGGCGTTGGTGAACAGCAGGGTCGGATCGTCATGCGGCACGAGCGAACTCGAGGCCACGATCTGGTGGCCCTTCGACTCGAAGAATTTGAGGAATGTCTCGCGAATTTCGGCGCTTTTCATTGGTGTCGATCCCGGTCAGGGGCGGTTTTCAAGAGCCGGAGATTCTAGCACCGAACATTGCCGCATCCGACCCTCGCCTGCAGTGCAAATACCGCTAAGCTGCGGAATGCGCAACAAAAAACCCGCCTTGGCGGGTTTTTTGTCACTTCGATCAGAAACATGCTTTGATCAACGCAATGCCTTCATATTGGCAACAGCCGCCTTCAGAACCACGTTGCCGCGCTGCACGGCGTTATCCAACGCCTCCTTGGCCGGTTTGCGGTTCGCCCACACCGATTCCAGTTCCTCTTCGACGATCCGGCGTACCGACTCAACCTGCGAAACGCGAACGATTGGTGCAGCCGCCTTGCCCTTTAGCTGATCAAATGCCACCTGCAACCCATCCAGATCCGGTTTCTTCAAATGGCTCCCGGCCGCCGTGCGCGCCACATCGGTCATCGGCAGGAAACCGTCAGACAAGGTCAAGTCGATCTGCACCTCCGGTCCGAGCACATAACTGATGAACTTCGCCACCCCCTTCGTCTCAGCCGGCTTGAGGTTGCCCGCAACCCACAGAGAGGCCCCGTCGGCCAGCGTGTTCTGCGGCGCACCACGCACATCGTCGTGATACGGCAAGGATGACACGCCAACCTCAAACGGGGTTTTTCCCGAAAGCGAGGCATACAGCGACGAGGAACTGGTCAGCATGCCGCACTCACCCTTTGCGAAGCGGCGGTCTGCCTCGTCACGACGACCGAAATAGCTGAAGTAATTGCTCTTGTACCAGGTGGCCATCATCGCCACATGCTTGATTTGCAACAGGCCGTTGAACGCCAGGCCACCCTTTGCGTCATTGACGTCGGCACCGTTCCAGGCGCTGATGTTGTCGATCAGGATCCACGCCGGCCACGACGTCGTATAAGCGCATTCGCTGCCGGCCGCCACCAATTTTCCAGCAGCATCCTGCGTATCGGCCCAGGTTTTGGGCGGCACTTCGGGGTCAAGGCCCGCCTTCCTGAAAGCATCCTTGTTGATATACAGCACCGGCGTGGAAAAGGCGACCGGCAGGGCATACAACTGCCCCTTGCGATCGACCAAGTTATCCCGCAGCTCATGAGCCAGCCTGGAAGAGTCGAACGGCACCTTGGCCTCACGCATGACCTGATGCAAAGGCTTGAAACTGGCTTTGTGCGCCATGAACCGTGCGTACTCGTCGCGCGTCACCAGATTGATCTCGCGCGGCGCGTCTCCCTCGGCCCGCCGAACCAGTGCTATCTGAACATCCTTGTTCTGGGCGTTGAACTTCTCAAGCAGCGGCTCAAGACGCTCGGCCTGTATTTCATCGAGGCGGTGAGACAACGTAATCGTCACCGGTTCGACGGGCTTCGCAGGTTTTGCCAGCTTTGCGGGCTTTGCCTGAGCGGCCCCCAGCGGCAGCGACAGGGCAGCTCCACACGCCAGCACGAGTAATCTGGACAAAATAGACATGCTTTCCCCCAAGGGACAAAAAACAGGAAGCGGATTATAGGCGCGGAATCGGCTGCGGAGATCAACATGCTGCAAATCTGCCGC
>QKII01000171.1 GCA_003249625.1 Propionivibrio sp.
CCTGCATCAGCGGAATCAGCTCGCGGGCGACGAACGGGAAGGTAATGAACAGCGTCACGATGATCATCCCTGGCAGCGCGAAGACGATCTTGATGTCGTGCGCGGCCAGCCATTGCCCGAACACACCCTGGGCCCCGAAGATCAGCAGGAATACCAGACCGACGACCACCGGCGATACGGCGAACGGCAGGTCGATCAGCGTTATCAACAGACTCTTGCCGCGGAAATCGAACTTGGCGATCGCCCAGGCGGCAGCGATTCCGACCGCGATGTTGAACGGCAGCACGACAACAGCGATAAAGATTGTCAGCCCGATCGCCGACAACGCCTCGGGATGACTCAGCGCCTCGCGATAGGCGCCCCAGCCGCCGGACAACGCCTCGGCAAACACCGACACCAGTGGCAAGGCCAGGAAGAAAAACAGGAAGCCAAGACCAAGAGCCGTGAGTGTCACACGCAACCAGCGCGGCTCGGCGTTGGCCCGACGTACGGTCGTTCCGCTCACAGGCTCACCCTTTCCTTTCCGTGATGCCCGCCTTGATGCCGATTGGCCGCCCACCACTGCAGCGCGTTGACCGCCAGCAGGAGGACGAAGGAGATCGCCAGCATGACCAAGGCCAGCGCAGTCGCCCCGACCACGTCGTACTGCTCCAGCTTGGAGATGATCAGCAACGGCGTGATTTCGGAAATCAGCGGCATGTTGCCAGCGATGAAGATGACCGAACCGTACTCGCCGATAGCGCGGGAGAAAGCCAGGGTAAACCCGGTCAGCAGTGCCGGGAAAATGCCCGGCAACAGGACACGCCAGAATGTCTGCAGGCGCGAAGCGCCAAGTGTTGCCGCCGCCTCCTCGACTTCCGGCTCGATGTCCTCGATCACCGGCTGCAAGGTCCGCACAACGAACGGCAGGCCGATGAAGGTCAGCGCGACGACGATGCCGAGTGGCGTGAATGCAATCTGCAAACCAAGCGGCTCGATAAATCGCCCGATCCAGCCGTTGCCAGAGTACAGCGTCGCCAGCGTGATGCCAGCCACCGCCGTGGGCAGAGCGAACGGGAGGTCAACCAGCGAGTCGACCAGGCGCTTGCCCGGAAACGGGTAACGGACCAGCACCCAGGCCACGATCAACCCGAAGAAGGCGTTGATCAGCGCGGCCGCCAGCGACGCGCCGAAGGTCACCCGGTAAGCGGCCAGTGCTCGCTCGCCGGTCGCCACGCTCCAGAACTGCTCGAAGGACAGCGCACTGGCCTTGAAGGCGAGCCCCGACAACGGCAGCAGGATCAGCAGCGACAGATAGACCAGCGTAAAGCCTAGCGAGAGGCCGAAGCCGGGAAGCACGCGTTTCATGGTCGATCGCTCCGGATTGTCGCCTTATTTGACCTGATAGATCTGATCGAAGGTGCCGCCGTCCTTGAAGTGGGCCGGGAAGGCCTTGCTCCAACCGCCGAACACCTCGTCCACCGTGAAGGTCTTGAGCGCCGGAAATTGCGCTGCGTATTTCTTCAGCACATCGGGATCGCGAGGACGGAGGTAGTTCTGCGCCGCGTTCTCCTGCCCTTCCTTCGACCACAGGTAGTCGAGGTACGCTTGAGCCTGTTTGCGCGATCCTTTCTTTTCTACCGTTCGCTCGACGATGGCCACCGGGAACTCGGTGAGGATCGATAGCGATGGATGGACCACATCGAAACCGCCTTTGCCGAATTCCCTGGCGATCAACTCGGCTTCGCTCTCGAAGGTAACAAGCACATCGCCGATCTTGCGCTGCATGAAGGTCGTCGTCGCGTCACGCCCGCCCGAAGCGAAAAGCGGCGCGTTCTTCAGCAGTTTGCCGACGAATTCCTGCGCGCTCTTGTCGTTGCCGCCGGGTTGCTTGAGTGCGTAGCCCCAGGCGGCCAGATAAGAGTAGCGACCGTTGCCGGTATTCTTCGGGTGCGGCAGGATCACCTGCACGCCGGACTGCACGAGATCGGACCAGTCCTTCAGCCCCTTCGGATTGCCCTTGCGCACGATGAAGACCATCGTCGAGGTGTAGGGCGAGGCGTTGGTCGGGAATTTCTTTGCGTAATCCTTGGCTACCAACCCTTTTTCGGCCAGGAAATCGACGTCAGACGCCTGGTTCATGGTGACCACGTCGGCTTCCAACCCGTCGGCGACGGCGCGCACCTGCTTGCTTGAGCCGGCATGCGACTGCTTCAGTTCGATGGTCTCGCCGCTCTTTTCCTTCCAGTGCTTCTGGAATAGCGGGTTGTAGTCCTTGTAGAAATCACGTGCGACGTCGTAGGACACGTTGAGCAAGCTGGTCTGCGCGACAGCCGGTGCGGAGCCGACAACGACTACCACGCCGGCCACGACCAAAGCGGAATACAGTTTGCGAAGCGTTACAGACATGGTTCTCTCCTTCCAAAGTTCATGAATGACTGCGATGGGCCAGACTATAAGGAGATTATTTAGAACCACAAAGTCTAGTTATTTATTTATTTATTCACAATTGTTATATAAGAGAAGCCCCTACGGCTAGCAACAGCACCGTCGCTTGTCTATCGTTACTAGTAGTACGTTCTTTTTGTTCGGGGAGGCCTATCCGATGTTCTGGCAACTGCGTCTCGAAAACCTCGCCGCTCGCCTGAGTCTTCACGACATTCCCGTCCGCATCGCCTTGTGGAACGGACAACGGTTCGATCTGGGCAGGTCGATCAAAGTAATGATTCACGCCAGAACCCCCGCCGGACTACGCCAGCTTGTCCACCCCAGCCTTGACGCGCTCGGCAGCGCCTACGTCGAGGGGCATCTCGACGTCGAAGGCGAACTCGGCGACGTATTCGACGTCGCCGCTGGTCTCGCCCGTCACGCCATCAAGCCAAGCGGACGCTTCGGACGAATTGTGCACGCAATCAACCACACGAAGAAACTCGACGCCGACGCCATCGCCTACCACTACGATGTCTCGAACGATTTCTACCGTGCCTGGCTAGACGAGAACATGGTCTATTCCTGCGCCTATTTCAAAAGTTTCGAAGACAGCCTGGAACAGGCCCAACTCCAGAAAATAGACCATGTGCTGACCAAGATTCGCCTGCAACCCGGGCAGCATCTGCTCGATATCGGCTGTGGCTGGGGTGCGCTGATCATGCGCGCCGCGCAAAAATACGGCGTGCGCGCCACAGGCATTACGCTCTCCCGCCAGCAGTGCGAACTGGCACAGGAACGCATCGCCGCCGCCGGACTTTCCGATCGCTGCGAGGCGCTTATCGCCGACTATCGCGACATGAGCGGAAAATTCGACCGCATCACCAGCATCGGGATGTTCGAACACGTTGGCCTGAAGAACCTGTACGAATATTTCGCCAAGATTCGCAGCCTTCTCGCGGATAACGGGATCGTCCTTAACCATGGCATCACGTCCACCGACCCCGATTCCGGCCAGGTTGCCTGGGGTGCAGGGGATTTCATCGAGCGCTACGTTTTCCCGCACGGCGAATTACCTCACATCAGCCTTGCGCTCCGAGAGATGAGCGCCGCCGGCCTGGAAGTAACCGATGTGGAAGGGCTGCGCCGGCATTACGCGCTTACGCTGAAACACTGGGCACAACGCTACGAGCAGGCCTCGGAGAAAATCCACACCCTGGTCGACGAGCGGCGTTACCGCATCTGGCGCATGTACCTCGCCGGCTGCGCCTACGCCTTCGACCATGCATGGACGTCGATCTACCAGGTTCTCGCCGTCAAGGCCGATCGTCCCGATGTCGGCCGCCTGCCGCTCACTCGCGATTACATGTACCGCGAAACCTCCTGAGCATCAGGCAGTCAGAGCGCAGCAAAGTGCGGGATAATCCGCCCTCGTTTTTGCCCCCATTTTGTCTGCTTCCGACATGCCATCAGCCGATTTCGCCGACACTGCCAATCTTTTCCACGGACGCCGCTACCACGCCTACAACGACTGGGTAAAGCGCGAACACGGCGGCCGGCTGCAGAAAGTCTCCATCGACGCCGGCTTCACCTGTCCGAACCGCGACGGCAAGCTCGGCATCGGCGGCTGCTCCTTCTGCAACAACGACGGTTTTACCCCGAGTTACCTGCGCGAGCAGCGCGAGATCAACAAGCAGATCGACACCGGCATCGCCTTCATGCGCCGGCGCTATCCACAGACGCAACGTTTTCTCGCCTATTTCCAGAGCTATTCGAACACCTACGGCGAGCTTGCCCGTCTGCAGGCACTCTATGAGACGGCGCTGGCGCACCCTGACATATCCGGACTGGTCATCGGCACCCGCCCCGACTGTCTGCCGGACGAGATCCTCGACTACCTCGCCGCACTGTCCCGACACACGCCGGTGGAACTAGAAATCGGCATTGAGTCCTGCTCGGATGCGGTACTGCGCGAATGCCTTCGCGGCCATGACTTCGCTTGCACGCAGGACGCCATCCGACGTGCTGCTGCACGCGGCCTGTTCATTACCGGCCACCTTCTGCTCGGCTTGCCGCTAGAAACGAAGGAAAGCCTGATCGACGGCGCCCACGCCCTGGCACGCCTGCCGCTGGACGCCCTGAAATTCCACCAGTTGCAGGTCATTCGTGGCACACGCCTCGCCAATCAGTACCGTGCCGATCCTGCCAGCGTGCCGCTGCTGAGCCCGGAAGCCTATATCGACGCGGTCGTCGACGTACTCGAATACCTCCCGGGTCGGATCAAGATCCAGCGACTCGGCAGCGAGGTTCCGCCCGCACAACGCGTGTCTCCGGATTGGGGTATCCGTCTTTCCCGCTTCCCGGAAATGCTCGAATCCCGCCTGCAGGCGCGCGAGACATGGCAAGGACGCCGCTGTACGGCCACATAAGATCTCGCAGCCGTGCCCGGTGGGTGCTAACATTCAAGCCCACGAAGTTTCTTTGGAACAACGCGACATAGTCTGCCGCCATGCCCAAGTCACGCAGCAAGTTCGTTCTTCATGCCACGGTCAGGCGCACAGGCGCCGACAACGAGTCATTCGACGACGCCCACGCAGGGCATCCGATCGAGCGACGGCTTAACCGCATCGAGCGCGTCGCTGCTGCCTATCGCGGACGGATCGACCTACGCTTCGACGACGGCATGCGCGTCACTTTCGACTCGGCAGACAGCGCCTTGCTCGGCGCCTGCGAGATGCAGCATCGCTGCGCCGTTCTGCCACAGCCATCGCGCCAGAAAATCGTCCTGAGCATCGGCATTCATCAGGGCGTGCTTAAACAGCGCTCGAAGGATACAGCCGACAACGCAGGCGATCTTGCCGCACAACTCGCCAAGATTGACGACGGCATCCTGATCTCGCAAGCCATGTTTGACGGACTCAATCAGGAGTTGAACAAACTGGCTCGTCCCCTCGGAGAAACCGTGGCCGGATTGGAGGCATGCACTATCGACTGGCGCCGCGAACTTCCGTCCAGCGCCTATGGCGGCGAGTCGTTCTGGCCAACATCGATGCACTCCTTGCCAACGCCTCCGTACCTGACCCTGCAATTCGGCCTGAAAACCCTGGAGATTTCTGAACATCACCCGATGGCCACCATCGGCCGTGACCCGCAATGCGACCTCGTCCTCAAGGAAATTCACGTATCGCGCCAGCATTGCCGGCTCGAACGGACCCTGAAAGGAATCGTGCTGAACGACCTCAGCACCAACGGGACGATCGTCATTCCGGACAATGGCGAGGAGCAACTGGTCAAAAACGGCAGCATGATGCTCAAGGGACGCGGTTTGCTGTTTCTCGGCAGGCCCTTCAAGGGTGAGCGACGCGGCGGCATACGATTCGAAGT
>QKII01000218.1 GCA_003249625.1 Propionivibrio sp.
GGTAGCCATTGCCGCCGAAGAAGGCGTTCATGTTGTCGAAGTAGCCGCGACCGCCGTAAAGGAAAACGCTGTCGTACCCCTTCGCTTTGAACTGCTGGCCGAGGCTGGCATAGCCCGATTCACGACCGATGCGCTTGACGATCGAGCGGCCGGGCGTCGGGGGAACCGACAGGGTGATGGCCTCAAGGCCGCGGTCGGTGCGTGTTCCGGTCGCGTAGAAGTTGCTGAAGAAAAGGCTCTCTCCCCTGAGCTCGTCGAGATTCGGCGTCAGGCCGCGATTGTCGCCAAAACTGCCGAGGTACTTTGCACTCAAACTCTCGATAGTCACCAGCACGACGTTCATTCTCCGGGGTGTTCCTGGGTTATCGATCACCCGGCGGATATCCTCCGGATCTTTACCAATGAAACGCGCGTTGGGCTCACGGACTTCGTCGCGCAGCAAACTGGCGACCTGTTGCTCGGGCAGCGTGGCGTAGAACTGACGGTAATCGAGTTCATTGTTGCGGAACGCGGCGAAGAACTGGAAGGGACCGTTGCTGGCAAGTTCGTTCTGGTAGGCGTTGCCGCCCATTCCGCGCGGGAAATCCTGCCCCAAAAGAACGGTACTCGCAGCTACGAGCATGGACAGCCCGGCAAGGCCCGCGAAACTCGCATGTTTCGTAATCAACGGTGACGAATTCAGGATGGCCCTGACACGCTTTCTCGAGCCGACCACAATGGCGAGCGAAATCAACGCCAGCGCCCCGAGAATACGGAAGACGGGGTACGACTCGAGGATGTTATTGACGACTTCCTTGGAATAGACAAGGTAATCGACCGCGATGAAATTGAAACGTACGCCGAATTCGTCCCAAAACACCCACTCGGACACCGCCGTAAACAACATGACGAACAGCAGGAGACCGAAGAGAGCGTGCAGTGCCGCCTGATGCCAGCGCATCCGCCAGAGTCCGTTCGGGCACAACAGCACATACAAGGCGAGCGGCACAGCGGCGTAAACAAGAAAACCGAGATCGTAGACGAGGCCGACACCGAAGACATGGAGCAGATCAAACAGACCGGCTTGCGCGTCGCCCCAGTGCGTTGCCAGCAAGACGCCGCGCGTCAGGACAAAAACTCCCAGCCACGCGCCCAGGATCAAAAGCACGTAGCGGAACTGGCTGGTTCGGAAAAAAGGCGATGCAGACATTGACGCTCCCTAGGCTCGATCACACAGCCCGACAGTAGAACCGCGCGGCCTTAAGCCAACCTTAACCGGACGGATATTCACTGCCGGTTTGATCGTTTACGGCACTTTACGCCGGTCACCATGGCCTTGACCAAATTTGTTTTCTCGACATGACTCATGGCGATCGCCGCCAGGGCATGCAGTCCGGCAAAGGCTATCAGCGTGCCAGCCAGCCCTTCATGCAACTCCATCAACCACTCCTCGCCCCAGAACGCATCGAGGCCCTGCATGTAGCCCGTAGCGCCAAGCCCGAGCACAAGCGCCATCAGCGCAAACATCATCAGCGCCCCGACGGGGTTATGCCCCGGATAGTCATCATGTGTGCCGGACAAGAGGTGACCAAGGTGTCGCTTGATCCGGGCGGCCGTCGGAAAAAAATCGACGAACCGGGCGTAACGGGAACCGATGAAGCCCCAGACGATACGCGCGCACACCAGCGCGGTCGCCGTGTAGCCCAGCCAACGATGCAAAACTTCACCATCGTCGATGACGAAGTAATTGACGACAATACACGCTACCAGCGACCAATGAAAAACACGCACGAAGCGGTCCCAGACATGGATGGATTCGTGAAGAGCATTGGGCTTCATCGGGCGGTCATCCTTATGAAAAAGCGAGTCAGGCTGTTCATGCTCCGACTCGCACTCCGAAAAAAAACGGCTTACTTCGATTCCATGGCTTCCGCGGTTTCGGGGTTGTAATAGATCTCGACCTTCTTGCCGTTCTTGTCCGTACCGTAGATTTCGTAGCACTTGCCCTTGCTGACCTTGAACGTCTTGATCTTGTAACCCTGTCCCTCGATCTTCGCCTTGAAATCCGCCTCTTTCATCCACTTGTCCTTTGGAACGCTGCAAGACGGCCCGGCAAAGGCGCTGGCGGCAGCGGTGGTAGCAACGAGGGCGACGAGAAGTTTCTTCATCCGTATCTCCTTAAATTTAGAGGATTGCCCCGGCCGGGGACGGCGAGATTTGATCCCGGCTGGCTTAAATGGAGCTTAACGGGGCGAAACTGTTCCCTCGATGATCGTTTCTGCACGCATCGGGAAGTAAAATGGCGCATTGCGCCCACTTCGGGGTGCCCGGAGCCACAGAGATCGCCATGAAAAAACTCGGATTCACCACCACCACCCTGCACTGCGACCGCACGAAGCCCATCGAGCACGGCGCAACCCACAAGCCGGTGCATAACTCGGCGGCCTTCGGCTTTGCCAGCGCCAGCGACCTCGTCAAGGTCTTCCAGGGCGTTCAACCCGGATTCGTTTATGGCCGTCAGGGCACGCCGACCTCGGCGGCGCTGGAAGAGAAGATCACCCGTATGGAACAGGGTTTCCAGACGATCGGTTTTGCCAGCGGCATGGGTGCCATCTCCGCGACGCTATTCGCGCTGCTGCGCGCCGGCGATCACCTGATCTCCAGCCGTTTCCTCTTCGGCAACACCACCAGCCTGTTCGAGAGTTTTTCGCGGATGGGCATTGAAGTGACGTTCGTCGATGCCACCGAGGCCGCAAACGTCGAGGCGGCGATCCGGCCGGAAACGCGCATGGTCTTCGTCGAGACTATCGCCAACCCACGAACGCAGGTCAGTGATTTGGAAGGGATCGGCCGGATATGCCAGACGCGCGGCCTCGTCTACGTCATCGACAACACCATCACTTCGCCCTACCTTTTCCGTCCCAAGGACGTCGCTGCCAGCCTGTCGATCAACTCGCTGACCAAGTACATCGGCGGCCACGGCAATGCGCTCGGCGGCGCGGTGACCGATACCGGTTTGTTCGACTGGTCGTCCTACCCGAACATTAGCGAGATGTATCGGAAAGGCGATGCGAAGACCTGGGGCATCGTACAGATCCGCAAGAAGGGGCTACGCGACGCTGGCGCGACACTCTCGGCGGAATCGGCGCACCACCTGGCAATCGGTTCCGAAACACTGGCGCTGCGCATGGCGCGCACCTGCAGCAATGCGCTTGGACTGGCCGAATTCCTCGCTGCGCATCCGAAAGTCAAGAAGGTTTACTACCCCGGACTGAAGGATCATCCGCAATATGAGCGCGCCAAGTCACTATTCCGCGGCAACAGCGGCATCCTCTCGTTCGAGTTGCAGGATGGAATCGACTGCATCGAGGTGCTCGACAAGCTGGAACTGGTCATTTCCTCGACCAACCTCGGTGACAACCGCACTTTGGCGATTCCGGTCGCGCCGACGATTTATTTCGAACTCGGTGCTGAACGGCGCGCCAGCCTGGGCATCGCCGAATCGCTGGTCCGCATCTCGACCGGCATCGAAGATCTCGACGACCTGATCGCCGACTTTTCGGCTGCGTTGGCTTAACAATCAAGGGAGCCGCTCGCTACTGCGGCGGCTCCCTGAAAAAAAACTACGCTTTCCTGACGAATTCGGACTTCAACTGCATGGCGCCGAAGCCGTCGATCTTGCAATCGATGTCGTGATCGCCGTCGACCAGACGGATGTTTTTCACCTTGGTGCCGATCTTGATCGACGAGGATGCGCCCTTGACCTTGAGGTCCTTGATCACCGTCACCGTGTCGCCGTCGTGAAGCTCGTTGCCCGAGGCGTCGCGAACCACCTTCCGCTCCTCGGCGCCCTCTTCCACTGCGTCCTTGGACCACTCGTGACCGCACTCCGGGCAGATCAGCATGGCGCCGTCCTCGTACGTAAATTCTGATCCACAGCTCGGGCACGGAGGCAAGTTACTCATGAAAAATCCTTTCGTACAACCGTTTGGCATCCGCTAGATCAACGAGTGGGTGCGCAAAAAGCGCGGAAGGATAACACCCCGCCCCGTGATCTGTGAAAACCACGGGGTAGTCACGCGGAACTCAATCGAAGGTTCTGGCAACCTCCACCGCCGCACGGGCCACCGCCGCATCTTCCTCCGCTTTCATACCGCTGATTCCGAGCCCGCCAATGATCTCGCCCGCCGCATTGCGCACTACGACACCACCGGGAAGCGCCGTCATCTTCGGGTCGCAGAAATAGGCGATCGACAGATTCTCCCGCTGCAAACGTTCGAGAAACGCGTCGGTATCCACGCCCATCACCGCCGCCGTATAGCCCTTGGCTTGCGACAAATGAACGCTGCGGACATGCCCGCCTTCGACGCGATTGAACGCCGTCAGCAGACCCGCCGTGTCGCAGACGGATACGCAGATCGGCCGCTTGTATTCCGCCGTTGCCTTCTCGATCGCCGCTTCGATCATGGCCTTGGCCAATTGCAAAGTCATTCCCATTGTTTGTCTCCCCTCCCGGTAAAAATATCCATCGTTACAGCCGGATCGTCTTGCCGTCCGACAGCAACGCGGCCTCATAGACCTTCATCAATTCCAGCGAGAACTCCAGAGTTCCTTTTTGGGCCGGCTCGCTGCGCAGCGCGCACTCGCAGAAGTGCATCATCTCGGAATACATCCCTTGCGTGAAGAGCGCCATGTTCTCCAGCGTCGCCATGCAGTTCGACGGTTCCCAGACGACGGCACCGCTGTCGTCGCCTTCGGGAACGTAGCTCGTCGTTTCCTTGTAAACAAAGGGAATTCCGCGCTGCAGCGTGACCTTGGCGTTTTCGATGTCGAGTTGCCAACTCTCACCATACACCGCGTAACGCTCCAGCCGCGGTGACGGCCCGGACGCCAGATGCAGGTTGCCGATCGCGCCGTTGGCGAACTGCAGGACGACCGCGCCATGGCCGACATCGTTGCAGAGTGTGGTGACACTCGACACCGCCCCACCGACGGCCATCATGAACGAGAGCGGATGCACGCCGTTGTTCAGCCAGTTGATGACCTCCTGGCGTTCCAGCGCTTTCACGCCGTCTTTCGGAATGGTCATCGGGTAGATCGCGAGTATCGAGCGAAGCTTCCCGTACTTCGGCGAATTGACGATCTCGATCGCCTTCTGCGTCGCAGGAGAAAACATCTTCTTGTAACCGACCACGACGACTCTGTCCTTCCGGTGCCCGAGGATTTCCTCGACCTCATGGGCGCGAAATGCCAGCGGCTTTTCCACCCAGACATGCTTGCGCCGGTCCAGCGCCTCGATGACGAACTGCGGGTGCAGCTTCGCGCTGACGCTGATGAACACCGCGTCGATGTCCTCCCGTTCGTACATCTCTGAGGGCGTCTGGTAGTGCGCGCAGCCGTACTGCGCGGCGGTCTCCTTGCCGACGGCCACATCGCGATTGCAGACCGCCTTCAGCCTGACCGGCAGGTAGTTCAGCGCCGGCAGGATGTTCCGGTAGCAATGCGAGCCGATTCCGATGACGCCAACGTTAAGGCGCTGCTCGAACTCCCGTTGATAGGTCATTCCGGTTACCTCAACTCTTCCGCCGAACCTCGACCTTGGCCAGCTTCTCGTAGTACTTGACCAGGGCGCCGTGGTCGTTCTCGCCGCAGCCGTCGATCTTCAGCGCCTGCATGATCTCCATCACGCCAGCGGTCAGCGGCAGCGGCACACCGACGTCGTGCGCCGTTTCCATGGCGTTGTTCAGATCCTTGATGTGCAGATTGATGCGGAAGCCCGGGTCGAACTTGCGGTCGATGA
>QKII01000445.1 GCA_003249625.1 Propionivibrio sp.
GCCACCAAGATACAAGCAGACAGCCCATTCTTCGGAGTGGGCTTTTTGCTATCTGGCACTGTTTCTGGCCGTAACACCTGTAACCGGCTGCGGCACACGGCGTTGAGTGTGCTTAAAGGGTCAAGAATCCCTTCCAATATCGCGCCTCGGGCTTCTGCACTACACGCAACTCCGCTTTGAAGAAGAGTCGCTGCTACAGCAGAAGAAAAGAACCCAAAACAGCGTGAATTTCTTTGTTTCCGAAATTCGTTAGGACAAGCGCAATGAAATTTCGCATCTCACTGATTGTTTTAACCGCTTTAATGGTAGCCGGCTGTGCGCAAAAATATGCGCCAAAAATGTTTGTACCCGAGAACGTTGTTGTTGCACAAAAGCCTGTTACAGCCTCTGCCTTAAGTAAGGTTAATGTGACAGCGGCGAGCAATGGTATTGACCAGCGTGTTACTCCAGAGAGTTTTAAGGTAGCGCTTATTCAAACAATTGACCGTGCTCATATCTTTGGGGTGGATGATGCGAATGGCGTAAAAATTGATGCGCACATTGTTAAGGCTACTATTCCATCTTCGGGCTGGACAATGGAGGTTGATTTTAATGTCCATTACAAGATTACAAGAAACGATGGGAAAGTCTTGTTTGACAAAGACATAAATGCACAGGGTAAAGCTGAAGCTGGAGAGGGGTTCGTGTCGGCAACATCAGCAGTGAATAGATCTCTCAAAGCGTTTAAAAGAGCAAAGCAGGCTCATTTCGATCGTTTGCTTGCAGAAATCGTGAAAGTTGTTTCAGAGTAGATTGCTACTCTCTCGGCCATAGGTTCGGTCGGCAGCGGGACGTGACGGTCACCAAGATACAAGCACAGAGCCCATTCTTCGGAGTGGGCTGTTTGCGATCTGGAGTTTGAGTTCGAAAAGTGATGGGTGTAGCGAGGGCGCGATGATTGCCAGCATTAAAAACTTCTTTAACCAGTTCATCGAGAACGCAGCCCGAAAATCCGAGACTGAGCACACAAAAGCGCTACAGATTGCAACTGCTGCGTTGCTGCTCGAAATGATGCGTATGGACGACAAGATCGCCGATACGGAGCGCGACTCTGTTGCCGCCACCTTGCGTCGGATGTTCGAACTAGACGCCGAGCAGTTGGAAATTCTGATGGACTTGGCCGAGCAGGAGGCTAGGCAAGCCAGCGGCTACTATCAGTTCACTTCCCTGATCAACAAGAGCTTTGACGCTGAGCAGAAGACTCAACTCCTCGAAAATTTGTGGTGCGTGGCGATGTCTGATGGTCATCTCGATGCTCACGAAACGCATCTAATGCGCAAGATCGCCAGCTTGCTTTATGTGGGGCACGCCGACTATGTCGCTGCCAAACAAGGGGCTCGGCAAAGAACGAACCTGCCGGTGACTTAGGGGCGCGCAAGGCGGTTGTCGCTGTATCCCGTCTCGGGGTTCTGAAAAAAAAGGTTCGGTTGGCGTGGGATTTTCCAAATATTCGATGCTGGTGCTTCTTGCCATTGCCTTCGTTGCCTTGCTTTGGCGATTCGGCAGGGCGGCCTTCGCGGGCGTCACCAAGTGGATTCTCTGGGCGTTGGCGGCGCTGTGTGCCTGCTCGGGGTTGATCGCGCTGTTGTCCTCGGAGGGCAAGCCGCTGCCCATACTCGGCGGGTTCATTCTTTTGGGGTTCGCGGTCTACACAGTCAAGGTTACCGGAGTTGTTCGCGTGAAAGGGTAGGGGCGTCATAAATCTACGATCCGTAGCGTTCTCGACGGGGGCTGCAATCTACCAACAGGTGCAGCTTGTTTGCGTCAGCTCTTGACCAGCCAGTTCGGCCACGGTGCGGTACTGAAAAGCGACGACATGCCCCGTACATGGAACTTCATGGGGATGCGTCGCCAACATCAAAGTCATCGCTGAGTGTGAATTCGCCAGCCTGAAACGCTTTGAGCACCTTAATTGCTACTTCAAGCTGTGAGGCCGGCACACGGATTTTTGCTCCCCCAAGGGCAATTGCCCAAAGATAATTGGTGCGAACAGTATCGGTATCACCTGCCTCAGCATGAATCCCTGATGAGACCAGGCAGGACGCCAGAATGTTCGCTTCCGTTGGGTCCAGATTTGCGGCAAGAAGAACCATATCGCCCAAGTACGGTGCATCTTCCTCTTGGATGTTGTTGTCGATGGTGATTGCTGGGGCATCAATGCCTCTTAAAACCAGCTCATCACAGGCGACTGAATAGGCTTCCTCAGTAAGACCGTTCCTAACTCTCTTAATGAGTTCCTCGTCGCTTAAGCCGTCGAAGAATGCTTTCAAATTTTGGTTGGTCATACACGTGAGTGACCTAATGCGGAGCTAACCGGCCTGCGCGCCTTTTCGCGCAGGTCCAAATGAGCGCCGGGTTATGTCTAAAATGCCTTGAATTCCACCGACTTTAGAAGCGAGACCCCATCAGCGTCAAAATTTGGATAACTCGTACCTGGCGGTGCTTTCCTGGATAGTTCGACTTGAATTCCAACGGCCGGATTGATGGGATGGATGCAATGCATTCCCATCGTTTCTAGGACGCTGTACTGTCCTCCTCTTTTGGCTTCGGCACCAAAATCCTTCGATGCGGATGTATATATGACACACGTTTCGGAACGTTCGTCATAGAGTTGTTCTGAATTTCGTATTGTTTCGAATCGACCTGTGCTCGGTTCTCTGCTGCGCCCCTCCTGCACCTTTTTCAAAAAGTCCTCCTTCGAAGAAGCGGGCTGAATGTCGTACACGATACAACCCACAATCAATGTGTCGAACTTTGGCGTTCCGAGGGCGCCAAATGCGCATTGATACGTTGAGCGCATTATTGCGGCCCATTTGTGACCCTCAGGCAGAACAAAGGAGACACCGGGCTGATCTACCCTCTGTCCACCATCCAGGAATTGGTAACTTGGCACAGATACACAACCGACGAGCGTAACAGAGAGAAGAAAAAGTAGCGTTCGACGCATCGGCCTCTCCTTATAAGGCATAACGTGGATCGAGCTGAGCGGCTCATCCGCGCCAACTGGGCTGGCTTTTTCCACTATAGCCTGTCACGACTGTGTCTGACCAACGTTTGGCTTGAGGGGCGCGGAGGCAGCAAGCGAAGCTTGCTGGCGAGAAACCGGGGTCTGTCCCTTATTATCCGATCAAGGTCGCCGGGGCGTCGCGCAGGAGAGTGTAGGGCGTGCTTCGGGATGAGGCTATTACTGTGTGCTCAAGCAGATAATTACTTCTTGAACAGATCATCAAGCGGGTTGGATTTTTTCCCTGAAGCCGCTGCGACCGGGCGAGTGGAAAATTCTTCCTCGATGTTGTCACGGTAATAACTCCAGGCCGACCCAGAACTCGACAAACGACGCCAAACCTCGTCGCCGACGCCGGTGTATTCGATTGCCCGTCCATCGTCGAATTCGACCCTCAGTATGCGCTCACGCGGCGCATATCCAATTGCCCGTAGCTTTCCGGAACTGACTCGCTTCATCTCCATAGCAGTCTCTTTTCTTATCCTTTGCATACGAGCGATGAGGGTAACATGCCATAGAGATCGTATGTGTAGCGCGGTTGTGCTGTGTAATCTATCTCGCCGACGGTTATTTTCTCTGGCGAACGGGACGCCACTTGCGCGAGTTCCTCAAGTAATTCGGCTTGTAGTAGCCGAGCTCCCTGCAAGCAGGGTTAAACCGAAGATCAGTAGCCATTTTCCGATTCGACTATTCACCGTGTATTCTCTTTCAAGCGGTTATCTCTTGGGAGATCCACCGTGGGGAGGGCGTTAGTCTGTTGGCTGTTGGAGGCTGGCGAGAACCTCTTGTGTTACATCTTTCCCTCCACCGAAATTCGTAATCAACGAGCCGATCGTGTAAATGGGGCCCCACGGGATACCCCACCATCCAAGCAAGAGCGTGATGAGCGAGAAGCTGAGTCCTTTGCTGACAGAACTCTTGTCCGCACGGACAAAGTGAATGTTGCTGGCTCGCTTAAACGTCAGGACCACAACCGATATGCAATATTGATAGATCACGAATTTTGCCCCGCGTTGTAGTTCCTTTGCGAGTTCCTGATTGTCTAATCCTTCAATACCTACGATTTTCATGGGTGTTTCCCTAGGTTGGTTGTGTGTGTCTTTGGGTAGAGGGGATGCGTAGTGGGCTTGCGTTCCCTGAGAGTGGCCGCGGAGGATACGGTAAGGAGGTCTTTAATGTCCAGGCCATATGTCGTTGCGGTATTTGCATGAAGCCTGTGCCGCATTGAGCTCTATTTACAAACGCTTTTGCGTGAGTCGGTAGCGGGGCACACGAAGCCGCGCTCACTTCGCGGAGGTGGTGTGGTTTGCGTTGCATTTTCAATGCTGGAGAGTAGTAGTGTTGCCTGGCTGCGAGATAATTGCGCAATGAACGAAAACTCTCCCAAAATTGAATCTGCGGAGTCCGCTCCTATACGCAAGAAGAACACGCAAGTGCGTCAGCCGGTAGCCAACGATGTCCTCGCCAGCGATTCTCGGCGCCTGGCCTCAATGAAGCGGGATCTGCGTCATCTGTATGGCAAGAAGCAGGAGGCGTTGCAGGCCGAATACGACAGGCTGCTGGAAAGGTCGCGCGCTCTCGTTTCCGCTCGGCGTGAGAATCTGCCGAAGCCGAAGTTCCCTGCCGAGCTGCCGGTCAACGAGCGCCGCGCCGAGATTGCCAAACTGATCGCGGGACATCAGGTGGTGATCGTCTGCGGAGAAACCGGCTCGGGCAAGACGACGCAGTTGCCGAAAATCTGTCTCGAGCTCGGGCGCGGCACGACGGGGCTGATCGGCCACACGCAGCCGCGCCGTATTGCGGCCCGGTCGACGGCGGCGCGCATTGCGCAGGAACTGGAAAGCGAACTCGGCAAGGTGGTGGGCTACAAGATCCGCTTTACCGACCGCACCTCGTCGCAGTCGTACGTCAAGCTGATGACGGACGGTATCCTGCTCGCCGAGACGCAGGGTGATCCGCAACTGTCGCAGTACGACACGCTGATCATCGATGAGGCGCACGAACGTAGTTTGAATATCGACTTCCTGCTCGGCTATCTCAAGCAGTTGCTGCCGAAGCGGCCGGATCTCAAGGTGATCATCACCTCGGCGACGATCGATGCGGAGCGCTTTTCGCAGCATTTCGCGGCCCACGGCAAGGCGGCGCCGGTGATCGAGGTGTCCGGGCGGATGTTCCCCGTCGATATTCGCTACCGTCCGGTGCAGACCGAGGAAGCGGAAGACGACGACGAGCGCGATCTGAACGACGCGATTGTCGATGCCTGCGACGAACTGAATCGGATCGGTCCCGGTGACGTTCTGGTCTTCCTGCCCGGCGAACGCGAAATCCGCGATGCCGCCGAAGCATTGCGCAAGCACACCTTCGGGCGTGGGGGCGCAAGTACCGAAATCCTGCCGCTGTTCGCCCGTCTCTCGGCCGAAGAACAGTCACGCATCTTCAAGCCGCATCAGGGCCGGCGTATCGTGCTGGCGACCAACGTGGCCGAGACGTCGCTGACCGTACCGGGCATCCGCTACGTGGTCGATACCGGGCTGGCGCGGGTCAAGCGCTATTCGTACCGCAACAAGGTCGAGCAGCTGCAGGTAGAGAAGATCGCGCAGGCGTCGGCCAACCAGCGCGCCGGGCGCTGCGGGCGGGTGTCGGCCGGTGTCTGCATCCGGCTTTACGACGAGGAGGATTTCGGCAAGCGGCCGC
>QKII01000157.1 GCA_003249625.1 Propionivibrio sp.
TTTTTCATGATGCATTTCCTTATCAATTAGTTGAATGATTTTCGCCTGGTGTGCAATGAAGCTCGGTCGGCGAATTCGGCGGTGCGTGTGTTGTGCGTCGTCGATGGGTGCATCTTAGGGATTCGGTCTGTTGGGAAAAACAGCACTACCGTCACTGTTTCATTGCTGATTGCGCAATAATGAAGGCCTTGAATTTCGGAGAAGAGGACACATGGACCGCTTGCTGTCGATGCGCGTATTCCAGAAGGTGGTTGATGAGGAAGGCTTCGCGGCGGCCGCCCGGGCGCGCCGATACGCCTGCCATCAGAGGCCGTCGAGGCACTCTTTAACCGGTTGACCAGCCTGTCCATGGTGCGGCCTTTGTCGCAAGATCATCTTCCGGCGACCACTTCCTTTGCCGCCAACCTGCGCATCCTGCGCGAGTTCACGCATCACCTGCAATTTGCCGAAATCGCTCTATTGCCATAGAAAGTCCCGGATATCTTGCCGAGACATAATGCCGAAGGGAATTAGCAATGAATGAACTATCTAGCGACGAAAAAGTGAAGGCTGCCTCGGACTGGTGGTCGACTGGCATCATCGATATCCACCCCGGCAAAATAGGCATCCGTGGCTATCCCATCCAGGAATTGATCGGGAAGATTCGTTTTCCGGACATGATCTGGTTGATGCTACGTGGCGATCTTCCTACATGCGGTCAAGCCGATCTTCTGGAAGCGGCAATGGTTCCTGGCGTCGATCATGGCCCACAGGCGCCATCTATCGCCATCGCACGCATGTCGGTGACGTGTGGACTGCCGGTCAATGGTGCAATGGCTTCCGCGGTCAACGTCCTGGACGATATTCACGGAGGTGCCGGACAGCAATGCATGGAAATTTATTACGAAATTGACATCGAGGCAGGAGCTGAGGGTGATCTGCAAAAAGCCGCAACTGCTGTGCTTTCACGTCATGGGAAAATTATTCCCGGTTTCGGACATCGTTTTCATCCGATCGATCCGCGTGTAGTTCCGTTGTTTGCGCTGATTGATAAAGCTGTTCTGGATGGCACAGTCAGCGGTCGCTTTGCAGCCATCGGCAGAGCTGTTGAATCTGTCATTAACAAAGGGAAAAAACGTCCAATTCCTATGAATATCGACGGCATCACTGCAGTCATATTTTGTGAATTAGGGTTCGACCCGGAACTGGGGCGAGGTATTTTTGCACTCTCGCGATCGGTAGGGATTTTGGCTCACGCGTGGGAACAAAAACAGCAAGGAGGGAGAATCAAAGGCCCTTTACCCAAGGAGATACCGTACACTTACACGGGTCCAGCTTCGCGTTCACTACCGCGTCGCTGAAATATTCCTTACCTGATTGTTACAGCACTATTCCCATTGGATCGCCCGTGCCTTAATCTTTGCGAGGTCAGTGTTTCGAGCGCAAGGCTGGCTGCCATTCTGCTTATCGACTTTCCCGGCGCCGCTTATTTTTCCGGGCGTATTGTTGAGACATTGAAGCCTTTTGTGGATTTGCATCAGGTTGCAGATGCGCCTGAGTTTGGAGTCCCGGTATTCGCGTCCTATCTCAATTGGACAGGAAAGATATCGATCATCCAGTCTGCGATCGATTTCTTGTCGCGTTCAGGAACGGAATAAGAAAGACTGACTTTTCAACCTGATTTAATTGGCGGCTATGAGGCGGTTCCTGCCGGTTACCGCAGAGAAAGCGTTGCCCGGTTTATCGGCTGCACTCAATGACCAAAGGTTCCTTCAGGGAAAGTCCGGCCAGATCTGAACGTTATATCTTCGCGGAGCTACGGTGTGGCCTTCATCGCCGCGAGGCATCGGCATCAAGCTACGAAGCGTATTCAGGATACAGGCGATGTCCGAGAGCTGGCAGCCACGCTTCCGTGTTTCGTTCCAGTTCGTCGCTGTCGACACACAGGAGTAACTATTTTGATGACTTCGCCGGAAAACCCGTGCTGGGTGGCGATGCGGCGGGAGCCCCGATGATGGGTGCCGCTATATTCCGGCCGGAATGCCTGCCTGGAGTGGCTTGGCGTGTTGTTGCCGTCAGCGATGGTGAATCGATTGGCAAACTGCTATTTTCCGGCCGGAGGTTGCCCCGTCATGATCTGACAGGATTAGCGTGCGCCAGCGGCACTGGCGCTGAGTTTGCCTTCAGAGGCCTTGCGGTACGCTTCGAGGGCAGCATCACGTGCTTCGCCAACCAGCGTGTAGAGCTTGACGAGTCCGTAACCGCCCGCAACTGCCAGCGCTGCAACGATCAAACGAATTTCGAGACTGTGTTTAATGAGGAAGCTAGAGCTGAGTTCCATGATGTTTCCTTTCACAAGAGTGTTTGAATTGCGTTCATCAGGATGAAACATCGTTTCATCTGACGGACTCATCGTAGCAATCGAACACCGGGGCATCTGTTGGCTCTTTTTCGGGCTTGTGTAACGGGCGTCCGGTTTTTGTGACTTCGTGTGATATCCGAAACTTTTATTGAACCATGCGGTCGAGTTACGTTGAATCTGTGGAATGGCCGATTCACGTTGGTGTGAAGGGCCGCCAAATCGTGCCGCGGTTGTTTTCGAGGATGCGCTCCACCTGCGTTATGTTTGAATAAAGAGGATAAAAATATGGCGCCAGCAAGTGATCGCAGGTTTAACATCGATCGCCGCGATAGTGACATGGGGCCGCCAGTAGGGCGCGCCGAGCGGCGCAAGCGCCCTGATCGCCGGCTACCTCTCGTAACCGAGGAACAGTTTTCCTACGCGGAATGGGATGCTCTGTTTGGTGTTTCGGCCAAGAGTTACAGGGGTGAAAATTACACGGACGACCATACCGCCGAAGTATTGGGACGAGTTCGGTAGACGGTCTGGATAAGGCGCATCCGGGAGGTGATTTGAATTCCATGATGACCTCCCTGAATGAAGCAGCAGCTGTCCCATGTGAGAGGTCGAGCGCACGCTAACTGACCTGGTCGCAGCCTTCCTGTTTGCAGTCAATTGCCAGATTGAACATGGCGAGATCACGTGCTGCATGAACGTTCTGGATGTGGGTTCGGATAGGCCCGATGTCTTTCGTCTTGAGTGAGGTGGAATGTGGCCTGACTGCTTCAGGCGCAAACATCTGGCGCGACAAAAGCGCGTTATGACCTGACGACGCAGCGCTCGCTGCTTTTACAATAATGTTCGTCCGTATTACTGCCCGTTTTCATGGAAACTTTCAACGTGTTCGCGAATTTGAGTACAACTGCACGTCCGAGTAATTGTTGCTGCCAATGACTTCGCCTTTGCCTTTACGCCATTTCCTTCTTGCGCTTGCCGTCGTCGGTGTCTGGGGAACAAATTTCGTGGTTATAAAGATGGCGCTTGGCGATTTGCCGCCCTTTATGTTTGCCGCGTTGCGTTTCATTCTGGTTTTTCTACCCGCAGCAGTTGTTTTTCCTCGTCCTTCTGTTCCGTTGGGTAATCTCGCTGCGTATGGTGTGCTGATCGGAGTAGGGCAATTCGGATTGCTCTATCTATCCATGGACGGCTTGATCTCGCCGGGTATTGCGTCGCTCGTCATTCAGTCTCAGGTTTTCTTTACGATCGGTCTCGCCGCATGGTTGTCACGCGAACGTGTTCGTCGGTATCAGTACCTCTCTCTGTTGCTCGCCAGCCTTGGCATCGCTCTTATCATCCGGCATACCGATGGCGCGACAACGGTGCTTGGACTGGGGTTGGTGTTCTGTGCGGCGCTATCGTGGGCCGGTGCAAATATCGTCGCCAAGGTCGGCAGTCCGGGGAACATGCTGGCGTATGTCGTCTGGTCGGGCGCATTTGCCGTGCCGCCGCTATTGCTGCTGTCACTGATTTTCGAAGGGACGGCGTCTATTTCGCAATCGCTGACGCGCATGGACCTTTTTTCGTGGGCGGCAGTGGGATGGCAGGCGTGGGGGAATACCCTTTTCGGCTACGTTGCCTGGGGATGGTTGCTCGCTCGCTATCCGACAACGACGATTGCGCCGATGGCTTTGCTGGTTCCGATCTTTGGCATGGGCGCATCAACGCTTTTTCTTGGTGAAATGCTTCCGCCGTGGAAAATCGGGGCAGCAACTTTCGTGATAGCCGGTTTGGGCTTGAATTTACTTTGGCCGCGCGTGTGTGCGTTGCTGAGATCGAGTTGAAAGGTGAGGCACTTGGTGCTGAAATCCGAACCGATTTCACGGAAGAAGCGCTGGAAACCGGCATTAAACGTTGCTTTCATCGTTTCTGTCAGGTAACGATCTCAGAAATTCGTAGCGAGTCAATATGGTGACTTCAGTGGGGTGGTTTTATTGGGCATTGCTGTCGGCTGTTTTTGCAGCGCTGACCGCCATTTTTGCAAAGGTTGGTATTCAGGGGGTCGATTCCGATCTGGCAACCTTGATCCGAACGGCCGTAATCATGGTCGTGTTGTCGGCGTTTGTTTTCTACACGGGGAAATGGGCCAATCCCTTGAGATTGTCACCAAAAACATTGCTTTTCCTCGGGCTGTCCGGTTTGGCGACAGGTGCCTCGTGGGTCTGCTACTTCCGTGCGCTGAAGATAGGTGATGCATCCAAGGTTGCGCCTGTCGATAAACTCAGTCTTGTCCTGGTGGCGGTGTTTGCATTCACATTTTTGGGCGAACGGCCGTCGCTCCGAGAGTGGTCTGGTATCGCGATGGTCGCTGGTGGCGTTCTGTTGCTTGCCTTCAAGCGATAATGGGCCGTCCGGCAGGTTTCTGAGTCGAACGGACCCTTTAACGACATGTCGGGATGATTGGAGCAGGTGGGGGGCTTCTGCCGGAGATCACGAACAGCTACTTCGTGGAAGCGAAATTTGGGGCGTCCTCTGCATTCGCAACCGAATATGGCCGGTATCCGGTGGTTACGTAATGAAAAAGCCCGCCGTTCGGCGGGCTTGGCAAGGCGTTCGAAAAACGCTTAGTTCTTCTCGGTACTGCCGGTCAGCAGCGGAATGCTGCCATCCTTCTGCGAGCCGAGCAGGCCGCTGCTGGTATAGATGCCGAGCTTGTGGCGTGTGTCTGAGATATCGAGGTTGCGCATGGTCAACTGGCCGATGCGGTCGTTCTGCGTAAAGGCGGCGTCTTCCACCTTCTCCATCGACAGGCGCTCGGGCGCGTAGGTGAGGTTCGGGCTGACAGTGTCGAGGATCGAGTAATCGTTGCCGCGGCGCAGTTCCAGCGTGACTTCGCCGGTGATCGCGCGGGCCACCCAGCGCTGAGCGGTTTCGCGCAGCATCAGCGTCTGCGGGTCGAACCAGCGGCCCTGATAGAGCAGGCGGCCGAGGCGCAGACCGTTGATGCGGTACTGCTCGATGGTGTCTTCGTTGTGGATGCCTGTGACCAGTCGCTCATAGACGATATGCAGCAGTGCCATGCCCGGGGCTTCGTAGATGCCGCGGCTCTTGGCTTCGATGATGCGGTTCTCGATCTGGTCGCTCATCCCGAGGCCGTGCCGGCCGCCGATGGCATTGGCTTCTGCGAACAGGTCGACGGCGCTGTTGAAGGTCTGGCCGTTGATCGCGACTGGAACGCCTTCTTCAAAACGCACGGAGACGGTTTCGTTCTTGACCTCCACGTCGTCGCGCCAGAAGGCGACGCCCATGATCGGCTTGACGATGTTGATGCCGGCGTTGAGGAATTCCAGATCCTTGGCTTCGTGCGTTGCGCCGAGCATGTTGGAGTCGGTCGAGTAGGCCTTTTCCACACTC
>QKII01000174.1 GCA_003249625.1 Propionivibrio sp.
ATCCGAGGTCGTCGACATGGCGGTCTCGGCGGTGAAGCTCGTCCGCCAGCTCTGCGAGGAAAACCCCGGCACCGAATGGGTGCTCGAATACAGCCCGGAGGCCTTCACCGCGACGGAGCTCGATTTCGCGCTGGAGATCTGCAACGCCGTGACCGAAGCCTGGGGCGCGACGCCGGAGAACAAGATCATCCTCAATCTGCCGACCACGGTGGAAATGGCGACGCCCAATATCTATGCCGACCAGATCGAGTGGATGCATCGGCACCTCGCCCGGCGCGACAGCATCCTCATCAGCCTGCACCCGCACAACGACCGCGGCACGGCGGTGGCGGCGGCCGAGCTCGGCCTGATGGCCGGGGCCGATCGCGTCGAGGGCTGCCTGTTCGGCAACGGCGAGCGGACCGGCAACGTCGACCTCGTGACGCTGGCGCTCAACATGTACACGCAGGGCGTAGCGCCGAACCTCGATTTTTCGGACATCAACGCCGTGGCGCGTGACTACGAGCATTGCACGCAGTTGCCGATCCATCCGCGCCATCCGTACGTCGGCGACCTGGTGTTCACCGCCTTCTCGGGGTCGCACCAGGATGCGATCAAGAAGGGCTTCGCCCGGCAGCGACCTGAAGACCAGTGGGCCCTGCCGTATTTGCCGGTTGACCCCGCCGACCTCGGGCGCAGCTACGAGTCGGTGATCCGCATCAACAGCCAGTCCGGCAAGGGCGGCATCGCCTATCTCCTGGAGACCGAATACGGCGTGAGCATGCCGCGGCGTCTGCAGGTGGAGTTTTCAGGCGAGGTCCAGCGCTATACCGATACGCACGGTGGCGAAATGGAGGCGGCGGATATCTGGGCGCTGTTCGCCAGAACCTATCTCGAGAGCGCCGACCCGCTCCGTTATGTGGAGCATCACCTGTTCGAGGAAGGCAACGCGCAGGGCATTCGCCTGACGGTACAGAAGAATGGCGAACCGCATGTCCTGACCGGGCGGGGTAACGGTCCGATCGATGCCGCCGTGCATGCGCTGGGGACGATCGGCATTCCGGTCCAGGTGCGCAGCTACGAGGAGAAGTCGATGGGCAAGGGCGAGGATGCCAAGGCCTGCGCCTTCATGGAAGTGATGCTGGCGGGCGGTGACGGGGAGTGCTACGGCGTCGGGATGGATGCCAACATCGTCACCGCGTCGATCCGGGCGCTGATCAGTGGCGTCGATCGGCTGCAGGGCAGCGCGGCGTAGCGTAGGGCCGGAAAGAAACCGGCGAGGCGGGCTGGCGCGGATGTCAGCGTTTGTCGTCGGTCTTGCCGTTGCTTTGTCCCGTCAGGCTGAGACGAACGAGATCGGGGACGCCTTGCACCCCGAGCTTGGTCATCATTCGTGCTTTGTGGACCTCGACGGTGCGGGCACTGATCCCTAACGTGTCGGCAATTTCCCTGTTGTGTTTGCCCGCGACAACCAGACTCATGACCTCGCGTTCGCGCGGGGTCAGTTGTTGCAGCATGCCGTCGAACTCGGTCCGTTCCTGATCCTTTGTTTCTTCCGCAGACTGCCGCGTGTAGGCCTCTTCGATGGCGCGGATCAGCTTGTCGTGGTCAATCGGCTTTTCCAGGAAGTCCACAGCATTGGCCCGGAAGGCTTCGCGCGCCGAACCGACATCGCCGTGACCGGTCATGATGATGACCGGTATCGTCGAGCCTTTCTCCAGAAGGCGTTTTTGCAGGGTCAGGCCATCCATGCCCGGCATTCTGATGTCGATCAGCAAGCAACCCAGCCAATCCGGACGGTAGGCCCGGAGGAAGGTCTCTGCATCGGCGAACAGCGCGACGGCATGCCCGTGTATGCCCAGCAGCAAACCCAGGGCATCGCGCACAGATGGGTCGTCTTCGACAATGAATACGGTATATTGGTTAATCGGCATCGTCAGTCAATTCTTCAAGTGGCAGGATGAGCATGAAGACGCCGTGGTCGGCCTCTTGTGCGATCAGGGTACCCCCGTGAGCTTCCGCGATTGCGCGGCTGATGGCAAGCCCCAATCCAAGACCGCTCGACTTGGTGGAGTGGAACGGCTCGAAGATCTTTTTCATTGCATCCCTGGAGAGCCCCGGGCCGTTATCGGTGACAGTAATACAGAGCTTGCTGTTGCCTGTGACGATTGCGTTTACCTCGACGCGCGGGCGATTCGGCAGCTTTTCCGACAATGCCTCGAAGGCGTTGGAGATGAGGTTGCGCAGCACGACCTCTATCTGCATTCGGTCGGCTAGAAGAAAGACCTCTGGCGCTGGGGCAACTAGTAATTCGATTCTGAGCTGCCCGGCCTTTGCGCGAAGCGTCTCTGTGCCTGAGGTGATCAGATCGCGTGCGCTGATTCGTTCGATACGGGTTGCTCCGGTACGAAAAAAGTCGCGCAATCGCCGAACGACCTCGGCAGCGCGACGGGATTCTGCGACCATCCGGCTGATCGTGTCACTCAGACGCGGGCCGGTTTCGCCGCGGACCAGCAGTTGCTCGCATGCCGTTCCGTACGCGGATAATGCCGTCAACGGTTGGTTGATTTCGTGCGCGAGAGCGCCTGCCATTTCAGCCGCGGCGGCCAGTCGCAGGGTCTGCTTGAGTTCGGCATTGATACGTTGCCGTTCATCGATCAGCACCCCGATGTAGAAACCGACGGAAGCGAGGACGGCGGCCATCAATTGCATTTCAAAAACCATGAAGTCCAGTAGCCTCAGCCATTGCACGGCTACGATGATTCCGGTCTGGAGAACGAACACGGCGATCGCCACGCCCGCCAGCCCTTGCACGGCGGCCGCCCAGACCAGCGGCAGAAACAGGAGATGGAAATACTTGAAGTCGTCAATTTCCCAGCGGCCAAAGGCGATGCAGACCATGACGACGACAAGGCTGGTGTAACCCAGCGTTTCCCAGCGCACCAGCACCTGTCTGAGACGAACTTGGTGTTCGATGAGCATCCAGAAGAACGGCATCGCGGCAATGGCACCAACGCAGTCTCCGATCCAGAAGCGCAAGACCAGAAGTCGCCACTCCTCTGCCGGGATCTGCCCGGAAACGAAGAGCAGGAGCAGGTAAGCGCAACTCGTCAGGAAGGTGCCGAACACGACGACGGCCAGCCAGAAAAAGAAATTTCGCTGGTTGCTCAATCCGCCGGCTATGTTGAAGTTCCGACGAATGATGTCGGCAATCGTGCTGTAGCAAGCAGCGAGGCAGGCTGACTGAATCAGTGTGTTGAGCAGTGGTGAAGGCAGGCCGCGAACCAGAAATTCGCCGAGCAGCAGGGCAATGAACCAGGGAATGATCGTGTTGCGGCCGTGCTTCATCGAGACGGCAAGTCCGAGCGCGAGCGCGGGATTCCAGGGGGTAATGTTCAAACCGTGGGTCGCGTGGAGGTAACTGCCCCAGTCGAGAGCGATGTAGGCCGTGATGAACGCCGCCCACCGAAGAAGTTTGGCTGTCTTTACAGGCATGGTCATTGTCTTGCGTAGCGAGTCAAGGCGAATTCTCGCCCCGCTGCGCAATTTGTGCATCAGTGTTTCCCGTAAGCGATTGCCCCATCGTCGGCGAGATGGCGCACCAGGCAACGCCGCCAGAAGATGTGGTGCTTCGGGTTGGATGAATGCCCGCCGGCAGATTGCCTTAGTGGCAACGCCGAATTTTCGCTGCGCGTCATTTTTCCTACCATCGCCAGCGATCGAGCGTGTACATGTCGATTCGTTTCAGGAGCCACCAGCCATGTTTTTCATCCATGAATTCGTGATTGTTTTTCTAAAGCTCTTCGTTGCCTCCTGCCTCGCGGGGATGGTCGTGATGGCTTTTTTCTAGTGGTTTGCCAAATACTTATCCATTCAGGAAGAAATATGCTTCGTTTCCAGAATTATCTGTTCGTTCTCCTCAAGCTCTTTGCAGCCTCCTGTCTTGCGGGGATGATCATCATGGTGTTCGGCAACGTGGTGTTGCGCTACGCCTTCAACAGCGGCATTACCGTCTCGGAAGAGTTGTCCTCGTGGGGCTTGACGTGGATGACATACACCGCTGGCTTGATTGCCCTGCGCGAGCACGGCCACCTCGGTTTCGACGCCGTCCTCACCAAATTCCCGCCGCTCATCCAGCGCATCCTCCTCGTCATCGCCCACATTCTCATGATCGGCATGATGTGGCTGTTCCTCGAGGGCAGCTGGCAACAGACCGTCATCAACCTTGGCAACATGGCGCCCGCCTCCGGCATCTCGCTGGGTGCCCTCTATGGTGTCGGCATCGTGTTCAGTGTTATCGCCATCCTCGTCCTGCTCGGCGACCTCTACTGCATCGTCACCGGCAAACTCACACACACCTTGAGCTCCGAAGCCGAAGAAGCCCTTGCCGAAGTCGCGCACAGCAACGACGCCCCGGCCAAACACTAAGCGAAAAGAACACACACATGACCATCCTCATCTTCCTCGGTGCCCTCACGGGCTGCATGATTATCGGCATGCCCATCTCCTTCGCCCTTCTCGGTGCGGCCGTCGCCCTCATGGTCCAGCAGCACATGTTTGACTCGCAGATCATCGCCCAGAACCTCATCAACGGCACCACCTCCTTCACCCTCATGGCCGTTCCCTTCTTCCTCCTCGCGGGCGAAGTCATGAACACCGGCGGCCTTTCCAAGCGCATTGTCAGAGTCGCCCTCGCGCTTGTCGGTCACCGCAAAGGGGGGCTTGGCTACGTGGCCATCGTCGCCTCCGTCCTGCTGGCCAGCCTCTCCGGCTCGGCCGTCGCGGATGCCGCCGCGCTCGCCACGCTGCTGGTGCCCATGATGGTTTCCTCCGGACACAGCCAAGGCCAATCGTGCGGTCTCGTGGCCGCCGGTGGCATCATCGGCCCGATCATCCCGCCGTCGATTCCTTTCATCCTCTTCGGCGTCTCGGGTGGTGTTTCCATCTCCAAGCTATTCCTTGCCGGCATCGTTCCGGGCATCCTCATGGGCGGTGGTCTCGCCTTCACCTGGTGGCTCGTCTCCCGCAACGACACCTCCGTTCAGGTCCATGAAAAGCAAAGCTGGGCCGACGTTATCGCCGCCCTGCGTGAAGGCATCTGGGCCCTGTTCCTCCCGGCGATCATCATCTTCGGTCTCAAGTTCGGTATCTTCACTCCGACGGAAGCCGCCGTGGTCGCCGCCGTCTATTCGCTCTTCGTGGCCATCGTCATCTACCGCGAACTGAAGGTCAGTCAGGTCTTCGACGTCCTCGTCGCCGCCACCAAGAGCACCGGCATCGTCATGTTCCTCGTCGCCGCCGCCCTGGCCGCTGCCTGGCTGATCACCATCGCCGACCTGCCGGGGGAAATGGTCGAACTGCTCCAGCCGTTGATGGGCAGCCAGACCCTTCTGCTGCTCGCCATGATCGCCATCCTGTTCGCGGTTGGCTGCGTGATGGACCTCTCGCCGATCATCCTGATCCTCACACCGGTGCTGCTGCCGGTAGCCCGGCAGGCAGGAATCAATGAGATCTACTTTGGCGTGATCTTCGTCGTCTGCGGCTCGATCGGCCTTATTACTCCGCCGGTTGGTACTGTGCTCAACGTCGTCGCCGGTGCCACCAAGAGCAACATGACCCAGGTCGTCAAAGGGGTCGCACCGTTCCTGCTCTCGCACAGCATCATCTTGTTGTTCCTGATTTTCTTCCCGGGGCTGGTGACGGTTCCGGCCAAGTGGTTTGGCGGCTAGCCG
>QKII01000040.1 GCA_003249625.1 Propionivibrio sp.
CGCAATGCTTTCATCACTGGTTCTCCTCGCTATCGGGAAGGTTTGGCACAGCGCCTTCCCCAACACACCGGGTACAAGAAACAAGGCGACAGAGCTTCCGTCGCGCTTACAGGAAGAATTTTTCCGGGGCGCCATCGCGCTTCATGTACCCGTTGTGTGACTGCTCCAGACGGACTTTTTGAAGCAGGGTGTAGGCATTGTTCTTGGTCATGACATCTGCACCATTGAGACGCTCGGCCCAGCGTTTTCCATTCGAAGTCGTGACTTCGAGAACGTTTTTGGTGACATAGTTAGTCAGGGCCGAAAAGAAATTTTCTTCCGCGGCGCGGAAGGCCCCCTTGTATGGTCCTTCACCCATATCCTTGATGAAGTGCTCCAGTTCCACTGTTTGCAATGCTTCATGTGAAAAACGCAGCACATCTTGTGTGTACTCACGCGCAGTCAGGACATCTTCGCGGGTTCCGTAGCGGGAGACATGGCCGCATACGATGGCGTCAAAGTCGTATTCAAGAATCTGATCGTGGGCCTCGATCCAACCGCTGATATTTTCCGAAGAGTCGCAATCTTTGAAGGCTACCCATCCCGGCGCGAGGATATCAATGGCTGTCAGAACTTTCTGCTTTGGGGCGTAGATGAAAATATTCCCTTCGCTGTGGTTCTGCCCCTTGTAGGACAATTCCAATTTGACACCGTTCACATCCAGGGTGGCCTCCTTGGAAAAGGTTTCCGTTGGCACGGGACGATCCGGATCGGGAAATCGTTCAAGCAACTCACGGGTCTTTTCGTGAGCGACACGTTTGATTTTGGGGCCGAACATTGATGCTGCTCCAATGTGGTCGGCATGCCAGTGACTGTAGACCATGTGAGTGACCGGCTCATCAGTGACGCTGGCAATTGCATCGAGCAAACGTTCTCCCATCGATGGCGGCGCATCAACAACGATCACGCCATTGCCGGTACGCACAAACATGCAGTCGTACCAACCGCCACTCACCCAATAAACACCATCACGCAGTTCTTCAACGTGATAGCCGTTCTTGATGCGGTCCGGCAGAAACAGGCTGCCGTAGGATTCTTCCGGAGGAGCCGCGTAATCTTCGATTTTGCTGTACGGAAAACCGGCTTGACCAAGGTTGTCGATATACCATTTGGGGATGCAGTCACATATACCGTTGGGATGTGCGTGATGGTGATGACTGTTCGAATTTGACATAGTGGTCCGATCCTTTTTCGTTTATGGCAAAGTTGGCAACCTTAATCGGCTACCGGTTTCCGTTTCATGTGTTGCGACAGATGGCTCAATGCGCAGTCTGACCACCGTCGGCGAGATAGACCTGCCCTGTGGTGAAGCTGGCCATCGGAGAACAAAGGAAGAGTACGGTGCCGGCTATTTCTTCCGGGTCTGCCGCACGGTGCATGGGACTGCCAGCGAGAAGATTCGAGGCAAAGGCTTCATCCTGTAGCCAGCGTTCGATCATCGGCGTGCGCACAATGCCAGGAGCGACCGCGTTCACGCGGATGCCCTGGGTGGCGTAGTCAAGTGCCGCAGCCTTGGTAAGCCCAATAACGCCATGCTTGGCAGCAACATAGGCGGCCATCCCCGGATCGGCAATTACTCCAGCCACCGAAGCGGTATTAACGATGGCGCCACCACCAGCTTTCAACATATGCTGGATTTCATACTTCATGCTGAGAAAAACGCCCTTGAGATCCACGCCGATGACGCGATCAAAATCGTTCTCTTCGATCTCGGTTAGCGGAACAGTGGGGGGGAGGACGCCCGCGTTATTGAATGCGCAATCCAGCCTCCCGAAGGTGTCCACAGTGGTTTTAACCAGCGCCTCGACAGATTCGGCACGTGAAACATCAGTCTTTACAAAGATCGCGTCGCCACCAAATTTCCGGATTTCTTCGACCGTTTTCAGGCCTGTGTCGCTAGGGTTGCCGATCGCGACCTTGGCCCCTTGTCGAGCAAATGCGATTGCAGTCGCTCGACCGATCCCGGTACTACCTCCCGTGATCAGGACGACCTTGCCTGTATAGTCCAGCAATTGTTTAGCCATGATGCAATTTCTCCATCGAAATTGACCCGACAGGTGTCTGTGTGGCCTACCCAAGTCGGCCCAGCTTGCCTGATCGGTTCTTGTTGCCTATCAACGGTTCTATTGCAACAGTTGCTTAAAAAAAGATAAACATCCAGTATGGGAATATATTGTTTACTTTTTTAAAACTATAAATGGCTATCGACGTTCTCATGGGCATGCAGGTGTTCACGAAAGTGGTGGAGTTAAATAGCTTCGCCCGGGCGGCTGAAAAGCTGAACCTCTCGCGTGGCATGACGTCTCGTTATGTCGCCCAGATCGAGGAGTATTTGGGCGTACGCTTAATCAACCGTACTACTCGCAACCTTTCATTGACCGAGGCCGGTAACAATTACTATCAGAAAGCGATACAGATTCTCTCTCTGGTTGCAGAGACCGAGGAGTCTGCCGCCAACGATGTGGCGGAGCCGCGTGGCACACTGCGCATCAGTTGTTCTGTGGCTTTCGGTGGTAGCTTGTTGGGCGAAGCTGTCAGCACCTATCTGCTGCGTTATCCTCAGGTAAAAGTGGATACGCTCCTCTGCGAACGCGTTGTGGATCTTATCGATGAGGGATTTGACGTAGCGATTCGTGTAGCTGACAGTATCGCCCCTGGACTGGTCGCAAGGCCGTTGACTCCTATTCGCTTTGCCGTCTGCGCCTCCCCGGAATACTTACGTCGACGCGGAACGCCGACGGATCCAGAGGAATTGGCGAGGCATGACTGCCTGACCTTTGCCGATTCGGATGTTCCGAAAGAGTGGCGATTCAGAAGTAACGGTTTCATCAATACCGTCAAGGTCCAAGGTAGCTTTCACAGCAACAATGGCAACATTCTTTGCAATGCCGCCGCAGGTGGGCTTGGCATCGTCTACCAGCCGAGTTTCCTGCTACACGAACTAGTCCGCAGTGGACGACTTGTGCGTCTCTTTAGAGAATGGGAAGCCGATACGTTTTGGGCTTATGCAGTCTATCCCCATCGAAAATTTTTGCTCCCTAAAGTGCGCAGTTTCATCGATTTCATGGTCGAGTATTTTCGACCCAATCCCTATTGGGATGAGAATATTTTCTGACTGCAAATTGCCATCTGAGAATTGAATAACGAATATCCCCGGCTTCAGTAGAGACTCTTCCGCCTTTTTCAGCCAGCAGTACGATGCAAACAGATAGCCGTTTGATCCGTTCAACTCCACAAGTTGCAAACGGCCTCGATATCAACCCGACTTCAAGGCGCCGAGGCGCAAAAAATCCGATCGGCCTGTTGCCTGCTAGTCGGGTCGCTTGTTTATTTGATCAAGATTCCAGATTCCGACGCAACGTCACCTGTTTCACCAGCGCGTAGAGCGCCGGAATCACCACCAGCGTGAGAATCGTCGAAGACACCATGCCGCCGACCATCGGTGCGGCGATCCGGCGCATCACTTCCGAACCGGTGCCGGCTACCCACATGATCGGCAGCAGGCCGGCCATGGTTGAGACTACGGTCATCATTTTCGGCCGCACCCGCTCTACGGCACCTTCCATGACTGCGCCGTAGAGGTCGCCAACCGTCGGTTCGCGGCCTTCGATTCGGCGTCTCTCCTTGATTTCTTCCCACGCATGATCGAGGTAGATCAGCATCACGACTCCGGTTTCGGCGGCGACGCCGGCCAACGCGATGAAGCCGATGGCCACGGCGACACTCATGTTGTACCCGAGCGCCCACATCAGCCAGATACCGCCGACCAGCGCGAAGGGCACCGAGAGCATGACGATCAGCGTTTCGGTGATGCGCCGGAAATTGAGATAGAGCAGAAGAAAGATGATCAGCAGCGTCACGGGCACGACGACCTTCATCTTTTCGATGGCGCGCTCCATGTTCTCGAACTGGCCGCTCCACGTCGCGTAGTAGCCGGGCGGGAATTCCACGTTGTCCGCTACGGCCTTGCGGGCTTCGGCGACGTAGCTGCCGATGTCGCGTTCGCGGATATCGACGTAGATGTAGGCCGAGAGAAGGGCGTTTTCGGTACGAATGGCCGGCGCGCCCTTCGCGACCTCAACTTTGGCGAGCTGGCCGAGCGGCACCATGGCGGTGCCGCCCATCGACGTCATGGTCGGCACCAGCACTTCGCGGGCAATCTGCTGCGGGTCGGAGCGTAGTTCGCGCGGGTAGCGCACCGTAACGCCATAGCGCTCGCGGCCCTCGACCGTCGTGGTGACCATCTCCCCGCCGAGCGCGCCAGCGATGACATCCTGCACTTCGCCGACCGACAAGCCGTAGCGCGCCAGTTGCGCACGATCCGGTTCGATGTTGAGGTAGAAGCCGCCAGTGATGCGTTCGGCGAAGGCGCTCGACGTTCCTGGGACGTTCTTGACCACGGTTTCGATCTGGCGGGCCAGCTTCTCCATTTCCTCGAGATCGTTGCCGAACACCTTGATGCCGATCGGCGTGCGGATGCCGGTGGAGAGCATGTCGATACGCGCCTTGATCGGCATCGTCCAGGAGTTGGAAATGCCCGGGAACTGCAGCGCCTTGTCCATCTCGGCGATCAACTTGTCGATGTTCATACCGGCGCGCCATTCGGATTCCGGCTTGAGGTTGATCACCGTCTCGAACATCTCGGTCGGCGCCGGGTCGGTAGCGGTGTTGGCGCGGCCCGCCTTGCCGTAGACCGAAGCGACTTCCGGGAAGCTCTTGATGATCTTGTTCTGTGTCTGCAACACTTCGGCGGCCTTGGTGATCGACATGCCGGGCAGCGAGGCGGGCATGTAGAACAACGTGCCTTCGTTGAGCGTCGGCATGAACTCGGATCCGAGCTTCGACGCCGGGTAGTAGGAGGCGAAGAAGGCCAGCAGTGCGATGGCGATGGTCGTCTTCTTCCAGCGCATCACGCCGGCGATGATCGGGCGGTAGCACCAGATCAGAAAACGATTCACCGGGTTTTTCCCCTCCGCGATGATCTTGCCACGCACGAACAGGACCATCAGCACCGGCACCAAGGTCACCGAGAGAATCGCCGCGGCGGCCATCGACAGCGTCTTGGTCCACGCGAGCGGCGCGAACAGGCGTCCTTCCTGGCCTTCGAGCGCGAAGACCGGCAGGAACGACACCGTAACGATGAGCAGGGAGAAGAACAGTGACGGGCCGACCTCCATGCAGGCGGTGATCAATGCATTCAGC
Organism: Propionivibrio sp.; assembly: GCA_003249625.1. Next base: position 5,242 of record QKII01000040.1, read on the forward strand.
CGGGCAGTCGGCGTGTGATCCGGCGGCAGTTCCTCGAGATGCTTGTGCGCGTTCTCGATCATCACCACCGAGGCGTCGACCATCGCGCCGATGGCGATGGCGATGCCGCCCAGGCTCATCAGGTTCGAACTCATGCCCAGCCAGCGCATGGCGATGAAGGACATCAGTATGGCGACCGGCAGCATGACGACGGCGACCAGTGCGCTGCGCAGGTGCAGCAGGAAAATGAAGCAGACGGCGGCGACGATCAGCAGTTCCTCGACCAGCGTGTTCTTCAGTGTGTCGATGGCACGCTGGATCAGCTCGGAACGATCGTAGACCGGTTCGATGGTGACGCCTTCGGGCAGGCCGGGGGCGATCTCGGCAACCTTCTCCTTCAGGTTGTGGATGACTTCCAGGGCGTTTTCACCGTAGCGTGCCATGGCGATGCCGGAGACGACTTCGCCTTCGCCGTTCAGTTCCGGCGCTCGTCCGGGACGATCTCGACGCGGGCGATGTCGCGGATCAGCACCGGCGTGCCTTTCTCCGCTTTCACCACCAGTTGTTCGATGTCGCTGGCGCCGCGCAGATAGCCCTTGCCACGCACCATGTATTCGGTTTCGGCCATTTCCACGGCGCGGCCGCCGACGTCACGATTCGAATCGCGGATGACCTGCGCGACTTTCATCAGGGGGATGCCGTAGGAACGCAGCTTCACCGGATCTACGGTAACCTGATACGTCTGAACGAAGCCGCCGATCGAGGCGACTTCCGAAACGCCGTGTGCCTTGGTCAGCTGGTAGCGGACGAACCAGTCCTGGATCGAGCGCAGTTCTGCCAGCGTCTTGTCCTTGGCCAGCAGCGCGTACTGATAGACCCAGCCAACGCCCGAGGCGTCCGGCCCGATTTGTGGCGTCGCGCCTTTGGGCAGCCGGCTGGAGGCGAAATTGAGATATTCGAGTACGCGCGAACGCGCCCAGTAGATGTCGGTGCCGTCCTCGAAGATGATGTAGACGAAGGAGGCGCCGAAAAAGGAAAACCCGCGCACGACCTTCGATTTGGGCACCGAGAGCATTGCCGTGGTCAGCGGGTAGGTGATCTGGTCCTCGACGACTTGCGGCGCCTGTCCCGGTGCCTCGGTATAGACGATTACCTGAACGTCGGAGAGGTCGGGCAGGGCGTCGATCGGCGTTCGCAGGACGGCCAGGGTGCCGGCGGCGATGATGAGCAGCGTCGCCGCAAGGACGAGGAAGCGGTTGCGGGCGGACCAGTCGATAAGCTTGTTGAGCATGGTGTTTACGGAATCCTTGAGCGTTTGTTGTTTCCCTCATCCCGGCAAAATTCACGCGAACGCCAACGGGGTCCAGAAGATGCTTCGGAAAGTCGGTTCCCTGGATCCCGGCTTTTGCCGGGATGATGGTGGTTTTTTCTCAGTGCTTGTGGGTCGCCGCCGGCTTGACCGAAGTAATTACCCATTCGCCCTGACCACGTTCGACAAACTCGAACTCGATGGACGTACCCGGCTTGAGATCCGCCAGGAGCGCTTCATTGGCGAACTTGAACTCCATGGTCATGCCGGGCCATTTGAGACTTTCTATGGGTCCGTGTTCGATGCTGGCGGTACCAGCCTTGGCATCGATGTCGTCGATTCGCCCGTTTGCCTTGTGTCCGACCGTCGTTCCCGTCGGCGCCTTGGTGCCTGCGCCCTCTGCGCCCAGACCGCCGAGCGCCGCCTTGAGGTTGCTTTCCGCGTCGATCAGGAAGTTGGCAGCGACTACTACCTGCTCACCATCCTTTATGCCGTCGAGGATTTCCACGTACGCCTCACTGCGCGAACCGAGTTTCACCTCGCGCGGGGCGAAGCGGCCTTCGACGAGGACGACCTGCCGCGTGCCGCTGTCGATCACCGCCGAGAGCGGCACGGTCACCACCGAACCTTTCGCCGCGACCGGCAACTCGACCTGCGCGAACATGGCCGGCTTCAGGAGAAGGCCGGGGTTAGCCAGTTCGACGCGCACGGGCACAGTGCGCGTATCGGCGTTGAGCGTCGGGTAGACGTAGCCGATCCGTCCCTCGAACAGCTTGTCCGGGTAGGCGTTGATGCGCACCTTTGCGCTCGCGCCGGTCTTGACGAGCCCGATATCCTGCTCGAAAACGTCCGCGATGACCCACACTGCAGACAGGTCGGCTATCTGGTACAAGGCTTCGCCGGGCATGAAGCGCATACCCTGCAGCGCCTTTTTCTCGGTGATGATGCCGGATACGGGCGAGCGGAAGGTCAGTGTTCGCTTTGTCTCGCCCGACTGCGCCAGCGCCTTGACCTGCGCTTCCGAGATATCCCAGTTCTTCAGACGTGCGAGGCTTGATTCGGCGAGCTGCTTCATCCCGGCCTGCGCCGTGGCATCGGCACCTTTAAGGGATTCGACACCC
>QKII01000240.1 GCA_003249625.1 Propionivibrio sp.
CACTGGAAATGCTGGCCGAAACACCGGAAAAGGAAGAGCGGGAACGGCTCTGGCAAATGATGGAAGAGGATCTCGACGAACTCGACGAACTGATCGAGTCCAGTCTGGCCTATTCGCGCTTCGAACGGGAGCAACCACAACCGCACTTAACCGCAGTCGACTTCGCCTCCTGGCTGTCTGACGAAGTCGAATCGGTGCGCATTCTCGGCCGCAACCTCGACATCTCGATCGACACCAGCAGCCTGCCGGAAGACCAGGAAGTGGAACTCGATCTGAAGAGCATGCCGTACGCGGTAACAAACCTGTTGCGCAACGCCCTCAAATACACGCGGAGCAGAATTGTCGTCAGCGCCGAGGTCGTCGGCAAGAACATACGTGTGCACGTCGACGACGATGGAATCGGCATCCCCCCGGACGAACGTCAGCGCGTATTCACCGCCTTTACCCGACTCGACCGCTCACGTGACCGAGCAACCGGCGGACACGGTCTGGGACTGGCCATCGTCCGCCTGGTTCTCGAACAGCATGGCGGCAGCGCCTTTGCCGACGAATCACCACTCGGCGGCGCTCGATTTACGCTGAGCTGGCCATTGTTACAGAGCGTCACACAACCCTGACGAAAGTACCAAAGTCGTCCCGAGCCCCTGTACTAAGATCTTCGACTTGAAGATCAGACCGGTGAAAAGCTCCCGCATGCTGCTGCTCATTCAGATCTCTGCTGTTTTTCGCGACGTGTTGCTCACGATCGCCGGCCGTTCCCCCTCTCGCAGGCTCCCTGCTTCCCCCATTCCTATTCTTGTTGTTTTCTCCGTAAAAACGCACGGTTGAACACCATGGCATTTCGCTCGACGAGTTTCCCGATCGCCGAAGGAGCCGGAATTTTTGTTGGCGTACTCGCCTGGGATCTGCTCAGCGAAGGGCAGTTGAATTTGGTAAAAGCACTCGCCATTGCCGTACCGTGCACGATCGTGTGGTTCGCGCTTCGCTACTGGAAACAGAAATCCCGCCATTCACAGCATTGAACCACCGGTCACATTCGGTCACGAAAAGCGGCAACACGCACCACAGACGCCCCGGCGACTGTGCTCCTATACTGCAGTCATTGCTTCAGCGTCCCCCGCTGACAATGTTTGACCCTCCCTGACCCATCGCAACGATGGGACTTTCAATCCCGTGCCACACCGGCGCGGGATTTTTTTATCTGCGTCCGCTTGCACAGCGGAACGCTCGCTCCCCGCTCACCGCCGTTGCATTATTGCGGCAAAGAATCCGTCCATGCCATGCTTGTGCGGCAACAGGCGCAAGCGTTCGTCCGCTTCTATTTCGATGCCTTGTCGATGCAAGATTTCACCCGCATGGAGTGTAGAAAACTCCGGGTGACTCGCCAGGAAACTGGCCACCACCGCGTCGTTCTCGCTGTCGAGAAGACTGCAGGTCGCGTAGACGAGCCGCCCGCCCGGTTTCACCAGCGACGCTGCAGCGGCAAGAATGGACGCCTGCTTGACGTTCAGTTCGGCGACACTCTCTGGCGTTTGCCGCCATTTGAGGTCCGGGTTGCGGCGCAGCGTGCCGAGACCGGAACACGGTGCATCGACCAGCACCCGATCGAGTTTGCCGGCCAAGCGCTTTACACGCTGGTCGTGCTCTGAATCGATGCGCACCGGGTGGACGTTGGAAAGTCCCGAACGCGCCAGGCGCGGCTTGAGCTTGGCCAACCTTTTTTCCGCCACATCGAAAGCGTAGAGCCGCCCTTGCGAACGCATCAGCGCACCGAGCATAAGCGTCTTTCCCCCAGCGCCCGCACAAAAGTCGGCAACCATCTCGCCACGCTTCGGCTGAATCAGGAAGCCGAGCAACTGGCTACCTTCGTCCTGGACTTCGATGCTGCCGTCGACGAACAGCGGATGACGCGAGAGCGCCGGCTTCCCGGCCAGGCGGATACCCACGGGCGAATACGTGCAGGCCTCGGCAGACAACCCGTCTGCGCGCAGGCGTTCGAGCACAGCGTCACGCTCGGCTTTCAGCGTATTCACGCGCAGGTCGAGCGGTGCAGGCTGGTTCAGTGATTTCGCCAGGAGGTCCAGATCCTCCGGCGCAAACTGCTGTGTGAGCCGTTCGTACAGCCAGTCCGGGAGGTCGAGACGAACCGCGGGCGGCAATTCTTCCATCCGGACAGCCTTGGCCTCCGCCAGCCATTTTTTCTCCGACTCATGGAGTACATCGTCCAGTTCCCGGCGATTCAGCCCCTGCAGGCAGGCGAGGTTGGACAGAATCAGCCGCCGCGACGACACCTGATCAAGGCAGCGCGCGGACAGTGAGCGCTTGTGGCGCAAGACGGCATAAACGTTCTCGGCAATGAAGCCGCGATCCTTGTGACCGAGTTCGCGGTGCTGGCGGAAGTAATGCGAGACAACGGAATCGGCAGCGAACGGCGAGCGCAGCAGTTCAGCGAGGAGCGATTCAGCGTGTTTGAGTTGGGCGGGAGAGAAGCGCATGCGGTATCAGGGTCCTGTTTGGATTTCGGTGGCCACCTGCACCAGGCTGCCCCCGTCGGAATCAAGGTGGCGAATTTTAACCGGGAGCTTCCAGTAATCGTAAGCGAGCCAGAATTCCGTGACGTTGTCGCCCGGTGCGCGCAGATGCAGCGTGCGCAGGACGCCAAGCGGAACCTCGATTTCCTCGTCTCCGATTACCTCCAGACGATAGGTGCTGTATTTTTTACCGGTCGCGACGGGCAGCGACGCCTGCTCTGTCGTGGGCAATTCGAGGAAGCCAAGCTGGTAATACAGTGAAAGAAGATCCTGTGCGCCTGGATCGAGAACCTGATCCCCACGGTTGCCGACCTTGATCCGCATCATTTCCCAGTCGAAAAACGCCCGCTCGCGCGGCTTGCGCGTATCGCGCCGGATGGCGAACACCTCTGGCTGCAGGCCCGCTTCGGTATAGCGGCCCAAGCTTTCCATCTCGATGAACACCGTTCGCAGCAAACGCACCAGTCCCGTCGTTTCAATCACCGAACGCAAGCGATAACGCCCGTCGGAGAATTCCCATTCCTGGTAAGCCCGTCCGATCTCGAACTCAGAATCCCCACGATCGACACGAAAACGGATGATTCCGTGTGTGGGCAGACGGAGGTCATCTGGAATGTCAGGTTGCGTTACCTGAGGGGCTCTGACGGCAGGCGGATACTCTTGCGCTGCGGCTACCGCTTCTGACGCAGCAACGTTTGCAACATCATCGACACTCATTTCCGTGTCGGGCGCGGAAAGCGCCGATCGGGCCGTGCTGTTCGGCGGCAGCGGACGAACGGCACGCTGCGCGGGTTTTCTGCGCTCAACTCGGCTGGACGCAGCGCCCTTTCGCGCCTGTGTCTCGGCAATGCGCTTCGCGTATTCAACAGGCTTTGGCACCGACGGTGGAGGAGGATGCAATTTGGCCATAATCGGCAACGGCGCTGGCTCATCTGGCAATTCAAGGACTGGGCCGAACAGAACAGCCAGATGTAACCCTATCGAGATGAACAGGGTGACGAGCAGCACGCGCGGCATCGCCCCCCCCTTCCAGTTAGTCGCACCCCGACAGTGTCGGCGAAATCAGGACAGTTTCGCCCGCCTGCTGCCCAGTCACTTCGACACGCGCATCAAGCAAACGCAAACCGCCTTCGACAAACCAGCGCACCGCCAGCGGGTATATCCGATGCTCCTGCGCAAGAACTCGCGCCGCCAGAGAGGCCTCATCGTCGCCATCGAGAACGGGTACGGCCGCTTGGGCAATGATCGGCCCGTGATCAAGCGTCGGCGTCACGAAATGCACCGTACAGCCATGAATGCGCACGCCCTCATCCAGCGCGCGCTGATGCGTGCGCAGACCGGGGAAGGCGGGAAGCAGTGACGGATGAATGTTCATCATTCGCCCAGCGTACCGTTCGACAAAACCGTTGCTCAGGATTCGCATGAAGCCGGCGAGGACGACCAGATCGGGAGAAAACGCGTCGATCGCTTCGGCCATGGCTGAATCGAACGACTCCCGGTCCGGGTACAAGGCGTGATCGATGACGCGCGTTGGAATCCCTGCGGCGGCTGCCGTCTTCAAGCCAGCGGCCTTGGGCCGGTTGGAAAGTACCGCGGCGACGCGAACAGGCATCGAGCCGTCTGCCGCGGCAGCCAACAGTGACTCCATGTTGCTGCCACGTCCGGATATGAGGATAACGATGGACTTCATCTTGAACTTCATCTGATTCAAAGCGACCCGACAGGAAGAAAGACCGCCGTCGCAATGCTCTGGGTCAGGCGCGTAATCGATCGACCATGCTTGTCGGCAACGACCTTGGCCAGAAAATCCAACAGGCCGATGATGCGTCCGAATTCGCGCTCAAAACTCAGATTCGGGTTATTCGGATCCAGCTCGTTGGATACGAGCAGGGGGCCGCCGTTGGCATTCCGCGTCGATGACATTTTCCAGACGGCGATTTCAATGTTGCGGGCGCAATTGTAGAGCTTTTGCGCGTCGAGGCTGTCGAGTACGTAGAAATCGTCCTTGTGTTCGAATGCGGCATCGACCATTCCGATCAGGCCTGCCATGACGGCCAGGATCCGGTCGCCCTGATACAGTGCACTAAAAGCGAACAGGGCCGCATCGCCCTCCCGCCGCCCGCCCAGCTCCGGGAAATCGAGCGAGCCGATGAACAGGCGATCTACTGCCGTACCAACTCCAAATCGACCGCCTTTCTTCCATTCCCACGGATTGCGCTGGTAAAGCTTGTGGGCCAGCCGACGCAGGCCGGCCATAACCTCCGCACGGCTCGCATCGATGACGCGATCAATTTCGGTTTTCGCCAGATAGCGCGGATCAAACCGCGGCTCCTGCGCCCGCCCCGAACGAAACTCGGTCGCACAACCACCGATCGCCAGGAAGGCGAGAAACAACAACAAGGGAGCCGATGTCAGTCGCATCGCCGCATCATAGCGCAGGATGCCAAGCTGCGGCCCCGAAACAAACTTGTACTCAGAACCCGCCCAGCCATTTGCCCGGCACGATGACGAGTGCTGGAAAGAGGATCAGGAAGGTCAGGACAACGAGGTGCGAGAGCAGGAACGGCGCGACGCCCTTGATCACCTGCGTCATGTTGCTTCGGGTAGCGCCGGCGACGACGTTGAGCACAGTTCCGACCGGCGGGGTGATCAGCCCGATCGAACCGCAGACGACGAAGATCACGCCGAAGTAGACCTCGTTGATCCCGGCCTGCTTGGCCACCGGCAGCAGCACCGGGGTGAGGATCAGGATGATCGGCGAGAGGTCCATCACGCATCCCACGGCGAACAGGATGGCGATCATGGCGAGCATCAGGAGCGTCTGGTTGCCCATCAGCGGCTGGAGCAGTTCGACCATTTCCCCCGGCAGGTCGGCGATGGTGATCAGCCAGGCAGCGGCCAGGGCGGCGGCGACGAGGAACATGACGATGCCGGTGCTCTTGGTGGCGGTAACCAGAACCTCGAAGATTTGTCCGACCTTGAGTTCGCGGTAGATGACGATGGCTACGAAGAGCGAATAGACGGCAGCGACGACGGCGGCTTCCGTCGGAGTGAAGATGCCGAACTTGAGACCGAAGATGATGATCGCCGGAAGGAACAGGGCCCAGATGCCCTCCTTGAGCGCATTCCCGACGTCGGCCCAGCTTTGCTTGTCATGCACCTGCGCGTTGCGTGAGACGAGCCACCAGGTGAAGGCGAGACCACCGCCCATGAGGATGCCAGGGACGATGCCGGCAAGGAACAGCTTGGAGATGGAAACGCCGCCCGAGACACCGAAGAGGATGAAAGGGATCGACGGCGGGATGATCGGGCCGATGATGCCACCGGCGGCCACGAGGCCGCAGGACTGCCCTTGGTTGTGTCCGGAGGCAACCATCATGGGCACCAGCAGCGTGGCGAGCGCGGCCGCATCCGCGACGGCCGAGCCGGAGAGGCTGGCCAGCAGGACGGAGGCGACGATGGCCACGTAGCCGAGGCCGCCCTTGCGGTGACCGACAAGCGCGAGGGCGACTCTGACAATGCGCTTGGAGAGGCCGCCGGCGTTCATGACTTCGCCCGCAAGGAGGAAGAAGGGAACGGCCATGAGGGTGAAGGAGGTGGTGCCGTTGATGAGGTTCTGGGCGATGATCTGCGAGTCGAACATGTCCTGCTGGAACATGAGG
>QKII01000313.1 GCA_003249625.1 Propionivibrio sp.
GATCTTCTTTCCGCTCGTGCCGAGCAGCTTGCGGAGCAGCTTCTGCCTTTTCTGGCGCTTCTTTTCGCTGGTTTCGTTCAGCTTTTGGGTCAGGGTGCGCGCGCGTCGTCGTAGCCTGCGCAGCACCTTGTCAGCGGGATCGTAGTCCTCGCCGGCAAGCATCTTTTCCATTTCCGTCATTGGAATGTTCCTCCGATAGACTGAGCAACTCACGGCGCAATGCTGCCCGATGGCAGTGGCTTGGTCCAGTGCGAATATTGGGCAACCAAAAAAACGCCGCGCAAAGGGCGCGGCGTACCGTTGGGGGGAGAAATCAGTCAGGCTGGCGGGTGCCGTTTACGGCGTAATAGCTGCGGATGACCTGGCTGTCGTCGGCGAATCCCTCTCCGCGCCCGGACGCGGCCAGGAACATCTGATGGGCTACGGCGGCGATCGGCAGGGCGGCTTTCTTTTCGCGCCCGGTGTCCAGAACGATACCGAGATCCTTGACGAAGATGTCAACCGCGCTGCTGACTACAGGATCGGCCTGCAACATCCGCGGGCCACGGTCCTTGAGCATCCAGCTCGACGCCGCCGAACCGCTCATGATTTCGAGGAGAATGTCGAGGTTGACCCCGACCTTTGCGGCCAGTGCGAAAGCTTCGGCGACCACGGCGATATGGACGCCGCACAGCAGCTGGTTGACAGCCTTGAAGGTCGCCCCCTGGCCGGCCTTGTCGCCGACGTGGAAGATTCGCTGACCCATGCCGTCGAAAACCGGCTTGATTTCGTCGAAGACAGGCTTGGCGGTCGCGGCCATGATCGTCAGCGAGCCGGCAGTCGCGCCGGCGGTGCCCCCGGATACCGGTGCGTCAATGAAGCGCTTGCCGGCGGCTTCGACACGTTCCGCGATCTTTTCCACCGATCCCGGCGGGCAGGTGGCCATCAGGCAGACGATGGCGTTGGCAGGAAGCGCGTCGAGTGCGCCGGCGCCGAACAGTACAGCTTCCGCCTGCGCTGCGTTGACCACCATCAGCAGCAGGACGTCGGCACCGGTCGCTGCTTCCGCGGCGGTTGCTGCGGCCGTACCACCGGCCGCGCAGAAGGACTCAAGCGCCTTCGGGTTGGTGTCGCAGCCCTGGACGTTGAAACCTTTGCTGACGAGATTCTTTGCCATCGGCAGTCCCATTGATCCGAGTCCGGCAAAGGCGATTTTTTTCATGATATCTAGCTCCATGGTTATGCCAAAGTCATTGTTTGGGCGCGAGCTCCGCCATGCCCGGGCGAACACCAAGGTGTTCGCCGGGACAGGCGGGGAGTTCGAACCCCGTTAGTACAGGGTGAATTGCGGGAAGTAGGAGATGGCAGCCAGTACAGAGAAAGCGACTGCGTAGTAAGGCCACAACTCGCGGACGATGGCGCCGACCGGCTCGCGGGAAATGGCCGCGGAGACGAACAGCGTGGTGCCGACCGGGGGCGAGAACAGCCCGATGCTCAGGTTGACCGCCATCATGATGCCGAGCTGGATCGGGTCGAGGCCGATCGCCTTGCCGATGGCCATGAAGGTCGGACCGAGCAGCAGGATCGCCGCAGGCAGGTCGAGGAACATGCCGACCACCAGCATGATCAGGTTCATCATCAGGATGATCAGGTTCGGTGTCTTGAGAACCTCGAGCGCCCAGTTCGCCACGGCGTTCGGAACCGCCTCGACGGTGAGGACGTAGCCGACCAGGTTCGACGCCGCGATGACCAGCATGACGACCCCGGTGGTGATCGCCGTGTGGACCAGTGCCTCGTAGATGCGCTTCATCGACAGATCATGGTAAATAAGCGAGCTGACGATGATGCCGTAGGCAACGGCGATGACGCTCACCTCGGTCGGCGTGGCGATGCCGGCGCGCAGCAGGACAACGATGAACGCAGGCATGGCCAGCGCAGGCAGTGCCGAAACGGTCGTCCTCATCAGGTCGCGGAAGGTGACGTTCTGGGCGAGCCGCGGGAAATTGCGCAGACGCCCGCTGAAGTAGCAGATCAGCATGAAGCCGCAGCAGAGCAGGAACCCCGGGACGATTCCCGCGAGGAACAGCGAAGCGATCGACTCGTTCGAGACCGTGGCATAAAGAATCAGCGGAATCGATGGCGGAATCAGTCCGGCGATGACCGAAGCCGCGGCGGTAGTCGCCGCGCCAAAGGCTGGAGGGTAGCCTTCGCGCTTCTGCCACGGTATCAGCATCGAGCCGAGCGCCGAGGCCTCGGCCACCGCCGACCCTGAAACGCCACCGAAAATCGTCGATCCAACCACGGTGACCTGGGCGAGGCCACCAGGGTAGCGGCCAACCAGTGAGGTTGCGAAATTGATCAGCTTCGAGCCGAGGATGCCGCCCATCATCAGGTTCCCCGAAAGAACGAAGAAGGGAATGGCCAGAAGCGGGAAGCTTTGCGTTGGCTGAAAGATTTTCACGATCGCCGCTTCGGCGGGCATGTTGCCCACCGTGATTGCCGCCACGCCCGAGCTGATCGTCAGCGCATAGCCCACGGGCAGTGCCAGGACCAGCAGCACGCCAAAAATTGCCATCATCAGTAAGGTCATACGTCTTCTTCCGAATGGTGCTTGCGAACGCTGTGGGGGTCTCCCGCCAGCAGCAGTTGCCAGAGGGTCGTTAGCGCCGTGATGCCGACTGCCGCGAATCCGACGACCATCGCCAGATACGCCCAGTAGGCCGAAATGCCGGTTACTGGATACTCCTCGCTACCGACGATCTCGAGCAGCCCCTGGCCGATGTAGGCAAGGTAGAAAAACGTTGCTCCGACGAGAACTTGCAGCAGGACCAGGAGCCAGCGCGTGGCGGTGTTGCCAAGAATCCCCAGGATCGCCGTCACCGCGATGTGCTGACCGCGTTGCGCGGCCAGCACCACACCGCTCATGACCAGCCAGGGGAACAGCAGGCTGGGCAGTTCGGTAGGCCAGCCCAGGCCCTTGTTGGTCAGGTAGCGAACGATAACTTCGGCGATCAGGGATACGAACATGGAAACAAGCGTGGCCAATGCGACTGTCACTGAAATCGAGACAATTGCCTTGTCAATCAATGAAACAATCGATGGGCCCTGTTTTTTCATGTCCGTATCCTGCGGGAAGGTGGCAGTCTGTTGAACTGTCGACCCCATTGTTACTTGGCAGCTTCAGCTTCGGAAACGATCAGCTTGACCAGATCAGGATATTGCTTGGCCCACTTGTCATAGACCGACTTGGTTTTGGCAATGAACGGTGCCTGATCGACATCGTTGAACTGGATACCGGCGTCGGTCAGCTTTTGACGCAGCTCCTTGTCCTGGTCCAGGGACATCTGGCGGTTAAGCTTGCCGGCTTCGACAGCGGCTTCCATAATGGCCTTCTGATCTTCCTTGGAGAGCTTGTCCCAGACCTTCTTGCTGGCGAGCAGTGGGGTCGTTTCGTACTTGTGGCCGGTGAAGGAGATGTACTTCTGAACCTCGTACAGCTTCGACGAGTAAATGTTCATCAGCGGGTTTTCCTGGCCGTCGACCACGCCTTGCTGCAGCGCGATGTACAGTTCAGAGAAGGCCAGCGGCGTCGGGTTGGCGCCGAGCGCGGTGAAGATATCGATGGTCATCGAATCCGGCGGCGTACGCAGCTTCAGTCCAGCCAGATCTTCCGGCTTGGTGATCGGACGCTTGCTGTTGCTGACCTGGCGGATGCCGTTGTCCCAGAGGGTCAGCAAGACCAGACCCTTCTTCTGTGCAAGTTCGTTGAGCTTCTTGCTGATGTTGCCGTCAACGACCTTGTAGGCGTGCGGCAGATCGCGGAAGAGGAACGGCAGACCGAGGACGTTGAATTCCGGCACGACGCCGGACGTGGTGCCCTGCGAGCCCGCGGCGAAAGCTATTGAGCCGAGGCGCATGTTGGTCAGGGTTTCGACGTCATCACCGTATTGCGCGCTGCCACCGACTTCGACCTTGATGCGGCCGTTGGTCTTCTGGTTGACGAGTTCGGCGAACTTGAGCGAGCCGACAGCTTTCGGGTTGCCGGGCGCGGCATTGTGGGAAAGCCGCAAAACCTGCTCAGCGGAAGCCGATCCGGCGGCAAAGGCCAGACCGATGGAGACTGCGATCAAGAGCTTTTTCATGAATACCCTCCTTGAGTGTTGAGTTGCTGCTCTGTCTACATCTACTGCGGGAAAAATCGCTGTTATATCAGCGAGAAACCGGTGCGGAGACGGGCGTAGGCGCGCGGCTGCGGCCAAGATGAGATTTGCCGCAAGCGACACGAAACTTCGGCGTGAGTGTTGGTGCCATGCCAGTCCCCCCCCAAATTCTTGTTGCTGTACTTGTCTGCGTGAGCTTCATGCCGGACTCTTCGATCCGGTCATGGCTCTTGCGAAAATCCCTTGTCTGTGTTTTTGTACCGGCACCCCGTGCTGTGGTTTCAGCGGGGGCCTGTTGCTCGTTTGAGTCGTTGTTCGATCACAGGACGGAGTCAGTGTAAAAAAACGAAATACCAGTGAATAGCGACATTTTTTTGGGTATCCATGAAATTAATTCAGCGTTATCCCGCACTGCGCAAAGCATCGCTGAAGAGTCTGCAGGCCTTTGAGTCGGCCTATCTGCATCAGAGCTTTGCGACCGCGGCGCAGGAGCTCTCGGTCACCGCGTCGGCGATCAGTCATTCGATCCTTGCGCTCGAAGCGGTGCTCGGCGTGCATCTGTTCGACCGTGGGCGCAAGGGGGCCATCCCCACCGATGCCGGGGTGCGGCTCTATTCGGCGCTCAAGCGGTCGTTTGCAGAGATCGACATGGAATTGCAGTCAATCATCGATCTTCCTTCGATGCAGCAGCTTGTCACCCTGCAAGCGTCACCGAGTTTTGCGCATCTCTGGCTACTTCCACGGTTGCCTGAATTCCTTCGCCAGCATCCGCAGATCGATGTTCGCCTTTGTGCGACCCCTGGTGCTGCAGACTTTGGCAACAATGCTCTGGATATCGCCATCGTCTACGGCAAGCGCTCGAATTCGCCGTTTGTCATGACTGAACCGTTGATGCCAAATGAGAGCTACGTGCCGTTGTGCAGTCCGGCGCTGGCCGCGGAAAAAAGCTTGCGGCCAGAGGACGTATCGCAGCTGTGCTTGATTCACTGTGAGACGTCAGTGGTTTCGTGGAACGACTGGATTTCGGCCTATTACCCCGGCGGTGCATTGATTCAGCGAGGACTTTATCTGGACCGCTCGTTCATGGGGTTTTCGTCCGCGCTAAATGGGGTTGGCGTCTGTCTCGACAGCACCCTTCTGGCGCACGACTACCTGATGGAGGGGAAGCTGGTGATGCCGTTCGGAAATCTCGGTATTCCAGCCAGCCCCCACTATCTTTGTGTGCCGAAACAGAAACTGGAACAGGAAAAGATTCAGATCGTCCTGAATTGGATCAAGTCCTGGTTGCCGACTTGACTGGCTTGCCAGTGCGGCGCGATCTGATCTTGCTATGCCATAAGGTTATTCTTCTGCGAAGAAACAATACTGATTCTTGCCTCTCGCCTTTGCATCGTACATTGCCCTGTCGGCATCCCGGATCAGGTGTTGGTTGTCGCTTGCCTGTTTTTTGGAAGATACGGAAATGCCGATGCTGGCGCTTACTGAAAGTGTTGTTCCGGCATAGGCATAAGGCGCACTGATTTCGGTAATGAGGCGTTGGGCCACCGGCTCGATTTC
>QKII01000341.1 GCA_003249625.1 Propionivibrio sp.
CGGCACAGAGTTCCGGTACCAAGGTCTTCTCGCTGGTCGGGAAAATCCGGAATACGGGCCTCGTCGAACTGCCGCTTGGCACGCCGCTGAAGAACGCCATCTACGACATCGGCCAAGGCGCTCCGGGCGGCAAGCACGTCAAGGCGTTGCAGTCCGGCGGACCGTCGGGCGGTTGTATCCCCGCCGAGAACTTCGACGTGACGATCGACTACGAGTCGCTGGCGCAGATCGGCGCGATCATGGGATCGGGCGGCATGGTGGTGATGGACGAAGATAACTGCATGGTGGACGTTGCCCGCTACTTCGTCGAATTCACTCATTCCGAGTCTTGCGGCAAGTGCATTCCATGCCGCGCTGGGCTTGATCAGGCCTTGCGCATCCTGAAGAAGATAACCAGTGGCCAGGCTGAGGAAGCTGACATCCAGAATCTCGAGGAACTCGGGCAGATGATCAAGGAGATGTCGCTGTGCGGCCTCGGACAGACAGCGCCGAATCCGGTGCTGACAACGCTGCGCTACTTCCGGCATGAATACGAGGAGCACCTGCGCGCGCGGCGTTGCCGGGCGGGTGTGTGCGAGGAATTGTTCCTCTCGCCGTGCGAGAACTCGTGCCCGCTGCACATGCGCATACCGCAATTCCTGGAGCTGACGAAGGAGGGGCGCATCGCCGACGCGGCCGAGATGATCTGGCTCGACAACCCGCTGCCCGGTTCGACCGGTCGCATATGCCAGCATCCGTGCGAGAGCCAGTGCCGGCGCAAGACCGTCGACGCCCCGCTCAACATGCGGGAAGTGCATCGCTTTATTTCGGATCAGGTCTTTGGCGGGCCGCTGCTTGACGAAGTGAAAACGCGGATTGCCGGGCGGCGTATGAGTCCGACCGGCAAGAAGATCGCCATCGTAGGCGCCGGCCCGTCAGGATTGGCCGCGGGTTTTTATCTGGCGCTGCTCGGCCATGAGGTGACGATCCACGAAGCACGCGAAGAAGCTGGCGGCATGCTGCTTTATTCATTGCCGCAGTACCGGCTGCCCAAGGACATGCTGCGGCAGGAACTGGACATCATCGCCGGCCTCGGGGTTACGTTCCGCTTCGGCCAGAAGCTCGGCGCCGGCGTGTCGCTCGACGTGCTCGAATTCGAGAACGACGCGGTGTTTCTCGCGACCGGCACCTGGAAGGCGATGAGCGCCGGGATCACCGGCGAGGAGTCGCCAAGCGTCTGGCATGCCATTCACTTTCTCGAACAGGTGGCACGAGGCGAACCGACCCACATCGGGAAAAAAGTCGTTGTCATCGGTGGCGGTAACGCAGCGGTCGATTCGGCGCGCACCGCGATGCGCCTCGGCTGCGAAGTGACTATCGCCTATCGCCGTGAGCGGCAAGACATGCCGGCGATCGCCGAGGAAGTCAATGACGCCGAAACCGAAGGTGTTCGGCTGCAGTTTCTTGTGGCGCCACAGCGCGTGATTACCGACAAGCGCGGCCGCGTGACCGGCATCGAACTGATGCGCACCAAACTCGGCGACTACGCACTTGACGGGCGGCGGCGGCCGATGTCGACCAGCGAGAAAATTATCGTGCCGTGCGACAACATCATCCTGGCCATCGGCGAGCGTCCGGACGCCGAGCCGCTGCGCCGCTTCGGCATCCACGTGCGCGAGAACGACACGGCGGCGGCCGACTGGGTGACGTTCGAGACCAACCGGCCGCGGGTTTTCGCCGGCGGCGACCTTGTGACCGGAGCATCGAATGTCTCCTCGACGATGGCTACGGGCAAGGCCGCCGCGCGGGCGATCGACCACATCCTGACCGGGCAGGATCGACTGTCGACCTTGCTCGGCGCCTTCGACGTGGTTCAGGCCGTTCCGCCAGAGCCTGCTGGTGGGGAACGCAACGTTTCCGAGGAATTGCCCCCAGCGCAGCGCCGATCCGATTTTGCGGAAGTCATGCGTGGTCTGACGCAGGCGCAGGCCGTTGCGGAAAGCAGTCGTTGCCTGCGCTGCGACGTTCGCGAAACCTGTTCGGCGAAGGAGTGAGGACATGCCGAAAACCATCACGCTGAAGATTGCCGGTGCCGAGATCAAGGCCGATGAAGGCAGAACGATTCTTGATGTGGCACGTGCGAACGAGATCTTCATTCCGACACTGTGCAGCTTCAAGGGGCTGTCGAATGTCGGTGCCTGCCGTCTGTGCATGGTCGAGGTTCGCGGTGTGCCTCGTCTGCTGCCGGCATGCGCGACGACCATCGTCGAGGGGATGGTCGTGACTGTCGACTCGCCGAAAGTGGCCAGGTACCGCAAGATGATCCTCGAACTGCTGCTTGCCGAGCGTAACCACGTTTGCGCCGCTTGTGTATCCAATGGGCATTGCGAACTGCAGGCGCTTGCCCAACGGCTGGGGGTGCATCACACGCGCTATCCGTATCGTTACCCGCACCTGAAGGTCGATGCGTCGCACACGCGCTTTAATTACGACCCGAATCGCTGCGTGCTGTGCACACGCTGCATGCGAGCGTGCGAGGAGGTGGAGGGAGCGAGGACGTGGAACGTCATGGGACGCGGCATCAACTCGGTGATGGTTACCGACCTGCATCAGCCGTGGGGCGAGTCGCCCTCCTGCACGTCGTGCAGCAAGTGCGTTCACGTTTGCCCGACCGGCGCGCTCAGTGACAAGGGCTGCGCAGTAGGCGAAATGGTGCCGCGCGAAAACGTATTCACCTACCTGAAATCGATGCGCTACAGCGGCCGTTGAATGGAATGATGAAAGGAGGCGTCATGAATCGGATAATCGTGGCCATTTGCCTGGCACTGATCTGCTCGTCGCCGCTGGCAGGTGAAACGGTCCTTGCATGGCAGGACTACAACGGAGTTGTCTATGTCAGTGGCGGCATCGGCGAGGAGGAACTGGCGGAAATCAATGCCGCCTGGAGCGGATTCAACTTTCGTGTCCTGTTGGCCGAGAAGGCAGGAGCCTATGTGACCGGCGTTCGCGTCGTAGTCAGTGAAGCAAGCGGTAAAAAAGTGCTTGAAGTCGAAAGCGCCGGGCCGTTCCTGCTGGCGAAGTTGCCGGAAGGCAATTACCGAATCTCCGTGACTTACGGAGATCAGATGCAACAGCAGGATTTCGTTGTGCGCCCGGGAAGGGCGAGGGAATTTGTTTTTCGCTGGTAGCTCACCGAATTTGCTGCCTCTCCTGTCTCGGCCTATAGTGCCTTCGCTTTAATCATTCCTTGACAGGAGGAAAATCATGACCATCTCGATGTATCAAGCCAGCGTCCCCGTCTTCGTGCGCATGCTGCGCAATCTCTCGGCGATTCTGGACAAGGGCCTGGCGCATGCCGAGGCGCGGAAGATCGCTCCCGGCGTCCTGCCCGGTCTGCGCCTGATCGCGGACATGTTTCCGCTAAGCAAACAGGTGCAGATCGCCACGGATCACGCGAAGGGGTGCGTCGCCCGTCTGGCTGGCGTCGAGGTGCCGAAGTACGAGGACAACGAGCAGACGATTGAGGATCTCAAGGTGCGTATCGCCCGGACGATAGCTTTCGTCGAGTCGTTCTCGCCCGATCAGATCGACGGTTCAGAAGAGCGTGACATCGCCTTTGCGCTAGGCAGCTACGACCTTTCGTTCAAGGGCATGGACTATCTCGTTGGCTTCGCTCTGCCGAACTTCTATTTTCACATGGTGACGGCTTACAACCTTTTGCGCGAAAACGGCGTGGATGTCGGCAAGCGCGATTTCCTGGCCAAGGACGCGAAATGATTGGTGGGTGGCGTCTCTCCAGCGTTGATGGTCGGTATCAGAATATGTAATTGGACATCCCCAGGTTGGCTTCCTACCATCCGGTACGTTCTTTCGTTTTCTTGAAAAACTACCGGAGGGGAATCCATGAAAAAGATCGTCAGGACGTTGTGTGCAGTAATGGTGGCAACAGGCTTTGCGGGCGTTTCGCAGGCGCAAACGGCATCCAAGAAGCTGGTGGTGTATTGTCCGCATCCGCTCGTTTTTATCGAGCCGATCGTCAAGAAATTCGAGGCGGTTACTGGTATCCAGACTGAAGTCGTTGCGGCGGGAACCGGTGAATTGCTGAAGCGCGTTGAAGCCGAAGCGTCCAACCCGCTCACTGACGTCATGTGGGGCGGTACGCTGTCCGTGCTCGAACCGTCGAAAAAATTCTTTGAATCGTACCAGTCGCCCGAGGTGTCCTCGTTCGTCGATGAGGCCAAGGACCCTGACGGAAAGATCACCGGATTCACGCTGGTTCCCAGCGTGCTCATGGTCAACACCAAGCTGATCGGCAATATCAAGGTCGAGGGCTATCAGGATCTGCTTAACCCTGCCCTCAAAGGCAAGATCGCCATGGCCGATCCGTCCAAGTCGTCTTCTTCGTTCGAACACGTGGTTAACATGCTTTATGCCATGGGCAAGGGTGATCCGGATAAGGGCTGGAGCTATGTCCAGGCGTTGGCCAAGAACCTCGATGGCAAGCTGCTGTCCGGATCCTCTGCCGTTTACAAAGGTGTAGCTGACGGCGAGTACACGGTCGGCCTGACCTTCGAGGAAGGCGCCGCCTCCTACGTGAAATCGAAAGCGCCGGTGAAGATCGTCTATATGAATGAGGGCGTCATTTCCAAGGCGGACGGAACGGCGATCGTCAAGGGTGCGAAGAACATGGAAAACGCCAAGAAATTTGTCGATTTCGTTTCCAGCAAGGAAACGCAGACGATGATTGCCGCGAGCCTCAACCGCCGCTCGGTACGCAAGGATGTACCGCCCGGAGAAGGCCTGATGCCGTTGCCCCAGATCAAGCTGATCAAGGACAACACCGAGGTGGTCAACAAGAGCAAGCGGCAGTGGCTGGAAAAATTCAAGGATATCTACACCAGCCTGTAGCTCAGTCGTTGGCCGGGCACTGCGTCCGGCCATGATGCGTTTCCCGGGTACAGGGGCCCGGGAATCGTCTCGTCCAAATCAGAAGAAGGGTCGCGCCGTGGCCGCGGCCATCGATGGGGGTCAATCCGTGAGTGTCTCAATCCATGTAGCCAATGTGGTCAAGCAGTATGGTCCGGTGACGATCATTCCGGATCTCTCGGTCGATATCGAGAACGGGGAATTCTTCACGCTGCTGGGTCCCTCCGGTTGTGGCAAGACGACACTGCTGCGCATGATCGCCGGGTTCAACAGCATCGAGGGCGGAACGATCCGCTTCGGCGAACAAGTGATCAACGCCATTCCGGCGCACAAGCGCAACATCGGTATGGTTTTCCAGAACTACGCTATTTTTCCTCACCTGACGGTCAGGAAAAACGTCGAGTACGGGTTGCAGTTTCGCGATATTGCAAAGACCGAGATTGCCTCCCGGGTTGACGAAATCCTCAAGACCGTCCGTATCGAGGAGTATCAGGACAGACTGCCTGAACGGTTGTCCGGTGGTCAGCAACAGCGCGTGGCGCTGGCGCGGGCGATTGTCGTGCATCCGAGCGTCTTGCTGATGGACGAGCCGCTGTCGAACCTTGACGCCAAGCTTCGCGTGGAGATGCGCGGCGCGATCCGCGATATCCAGAAGAAGGTAGGAATTACCACGGTCTATGTGACCCACGATCAGGAAGAGGCTCTGTGCATTTCTGACCGCATCGCTGTCATGCGCGAGGGCGTGATCCAGCAGATTGCCGCGCCGCAGGCCATCTACGGCCAACACCTTTGTAGCGACATTCATCGGGCACTCCAATCTGTTCAATGCGACGCTGTCCGGGGGGGAGTTGCGCTTTGCACCCGGATACGCCTGCCATGTGGGAAATCATGTCCTGCCTGACGCGAGCGAGGGACATGTCGTGGTTGGCGTGAGGCCGGAGGAGTTTCATCTGGCGGCTTCCGGTGAAGGTCTTGCGGCGCGGGTCGTGAAAACGACGTTTCTGGGCCGCTACGTGAATTACGAGTTGGCGTTTACGGATGCGTACGTGCTACCCGACCAGGCGGCAATCGAATTCTCCCAGGATGTCGGCACGGCGAAGAAAGTGTTCGAGCCCGGTGAAACCATTCACCTTGGCGTGAACGCGGAAAAAATCAATGTTTTTGCCAAGGACGGCCGGAGCCTGATGCGGGGAGTGGTGTCATGAAGCTGGCCAAGCTCTCATCGTCGCCGCGCGATTTCTGGTTCTGGGCTACCTTGTGCATTGCGGCCCTGTTCATTGTTTTTCTCGTTTATCCGCTGTTTTCGCTCTTCGCCAGCAGCTTCGTGGATCCCGAGACCGGCAGCTTCACGCTGGCGCATTACGGCCAGTTTTTCAGGAAACGCTATTACTATCGAGCCCTGTTCAACAGCATGAGCGTGACCGCGTGCGTCACCGTGCTGGCTGTGCTCATCGGCGCCCCCATGGCTTACCTGACTTCCGCGTTCCAGATTCGCGGCAAGCGCCTGGTCGACGTGTTGATCATCATCTCGATGCTGTCGCCGCCGTTCATCGGCGCGTATTCGTGGATCCTGCTCGGCGGGCGCAGCGGGGTGATCACCACCTTCGTGTCCGAATACTTCGGCCTGCGGATGCCGACGATCTACGGATTCACCGGGATTCTGCTGGTGCTGACGCTGAAGCTCTATCCGTTTGTTTATCTCTACGTCTCGGGCGCGTTGAAAAGCATCGACGTGTCGCTCAGTGAAGCGGCGGAGAGTCTGGGATGCGATCCGATCAAGAAGGTGTTTACGATCATCCTGCCGCTGGTGACGCCTACCGTGCTGGCCGGTGGCCTTCTCGTGTTCATGAACGCGCTCGCCGACTTCGGTACGCCGATGCTGATCGGCGAAGGGTTCGTGGTGATGCCGGTGCTGATCTACTCCGAGTTCGTCAGCGAGATGGGGGGGCAAGCCAACTTCGCCGCTGCACTTGCTGCGTTGATGGTCGTGCTGACGTGCCTGATCTTCCTCGGTCAGAAATACGTGGTGAACAAGAAGTCCTTCACCATGAGCTCCTTGCGGCCGATGAAGCCGACGACGCTTGCGTCCGTGCCGAGTGCATTCGCGCACGTCTTCATCTACGGGTTGGTGTTTTTGTCGATCATCCCGCAACTTACGGTGATCTACACGTCGTTCATGAAGGTCAATGGCGTCGTGTTTACTTCCGGCTACTCGCTGGACAGCTACCGCATCATCTTTGACAAACTGGGAACGGCGATTACCAACACCTATCTGTACGGGCTCGCAGCGATTGCGATCATTGTCCTGCTCGGCATGTTCATCGCCTACCTTGCCACGCGGCGTCGGAATCTGGTTACCTCGATTATCGATACCTTTACCATGTTTCCGTACATCATTCCCGGTTCGGTGCTCGGCATTACGCTGCTGCTCGCGTTCAACAAGCCGCCGATCGTGTTGAGCGGCACGGCGATGATCATCATTCTGGCTTTCGTCGTCCGGCGGTTGCCGTACACCCTGCGGTCGAGCGCAGCGATTCTTTATCAGATCAGCCCGAGCGTCGAGGAGGCTTCGATCAGCCTCGGCTGCTCACCGATGAAGACCTTCTTCAAGGTCACGGCGATAATGATGCTCCCGGGCGTGATGGCCGGCGCTATCCTGAGCTGGATCACGGTGATCAACGAACTCTCGGCGTCGGTGATCCTGTATACGGGCGGAACGCGCACGATGTCAGTGTCGATCTATACGGAAGTCATCCGGGCGAGCTACGGAACAGCGGCAGCGTTGTCATCGATCCTGACCTTGACGACAATCGTCTCGCTGATCATCTTCTTCAAGCTGACCGGTGGCAAGGAATTGGCGCTGTAGTCGTATTTTCGGAGGAAAAATGGGCAAGTTTGAAGGCTACGTTCTCGTTTCCGATCTTGATGGCACATTGATCGGGCGCGACCACAGCGTCTCGGACGAGAATGTCGCGGCTATTCGCGAGTTCGTCGCCGAGGGCGGGCGTTTTCTAGGAGCGACGGGGCGTACTGAACTCAATGTGCGCCCCTATACCGTCCGTGGGTATCCCCTTGTCATCGCCGTGGATTCTGTACAACGGCGCGGCAATCTACGACTGGGACAGCGCATCGTTCATCTACAAGGCGCCGCTTCCGCGTTCGCTGGCGGAGGCTTTCGTCTGTCGCGTGATGGAGCGTTTCCATCAGGTGAATATCCAGGTGTACGCGGGCGGGCCATTCTGTCAGGTGAATGCCGACGGGCAGCCGGATGTGGTTGCCGTCCGCGAGAATCAGATGTTCGAGAACAAATCCGTCGAGGCGATCACGGAAGACTGGCTGAAGGTGCTGTTCTGCAGCGATGTTCCGGAGCATCTCGACGGAATCGAGGCGCTGTTCGAGGGCGACCCGCTGCGGCAAGTGGCGCACAGCATGCGCTCGGGGCCGCGCTACTTCGAAGTCACGGCGGAGGGCGTGAACAAGGGAACGGCACTGGCACACCTGAAGAAGTTACTCGATCCTGCGCCGAGACGGGTGGTGGCGATCGGCGACTACAACAACGACATCGAGATGCTGCTGGAATCCGACATCCCCGCAGCACCAGAGAGCGCGCTCGACCAGGTCAAGCAGCACGCGAAGATCATTACCGCTTGCCACTCGCGCAGCGCCATCGCGGATCTGGTCCGGATACTCGGCATGGACAGTCTGGCAGGCTGACGGTTCAGGCCATGGCGGGGAAATCGATCCATTCCCTGGCCGTTGTCGCCTGCCTGCTGTGGTTGGCCGGAACGGCTCAGGCCAATGCGCAGACGCGACGGCTCAACGTGGTTTGCTCGGTGCAGATCGAGTGGTGCGAACTCGTCAGAAAGGCCTACCAGCAGGCCTCCGGCGTACGCATGGCGGTGATCCATCGCAGTAGCATCGAGGCGTTGGCATTGCTGATGTCGGAGCGGAAGAATCCGCGCACCGACGTCTGGTTCGGCGGCACCGGCGATCCGCATCTGCAGGCGGCGGAGCAGGGACTGACCGAGGAGTATCGTTCGAAACAGTTCGACGATCTGCAACCCTGGGCGCAGGCCCAGGCGAAGCGTGGCGGGTTCCGGACGGTCGGGTTGTACTCGGGCGCTCTGGGCATCGCCTACAACCCAGAGGAGGTTCGCCGCCTCGGCGTGGAGGCGCCGCGTTGCTGGAAAGATCTGGTTCGTCCCGAATTCGAACGCCAGATCATGATGGGCAATCCGACATCGTCCGGAACAGGCTATCTGATTCTCTCGGCGCTGACCCAACTGCTCGGGGAAGACGGCGCCTTCGCCTACATGAAGAAGCTGCATCGCAATGTCGCACAGTACACGCATGGCGGGCGGGGGAGCATTGAAAACGTCGTTCGCGGTGAAGCCAGCGTGGCGATCGGCTTCATGCACGATGCGATCACCGCCCAGGAACGAGGGGCGACGCTGGAGTTCACGCTGCCGTGCGAGGGAGCACCTGCGGAGATCGGTTCGCTTTCCCTGGTCGCCGGTAGCTCGAATCCGGTGGAGGCTCGCGATTTCTACGAATGGGCCTTGAGTCCCGAGGCGCAGACGCTGGCGCGCCAGGCGAGCGCCTTCCAGTGGTCGTCCAATGCGCGGGTCTCCGCTGTCTCGGGGCTTCCGACGGCCGATCTGGCGGGGATCATCGAGTACGATCATCGCCGGTTCGGATCGTCAGAGGTGAGAAAACGGTTGTTGACCCGCTGGGTCAACGAAGTCAATTCACCTGGAAACGAGTGAGGCGTCGATGATGGCCAGGTGTCCGCATCCTGTTTTCTTCCGGCTCCTCGGTGTGTTGGCTGTGTGGCTTTTCATCGCTTCCCCGGCGAATGCTGCTGCCGGATTGCACCAGGCGGTCTTCGACGTGACTCCGGAGGTCCAGGCCATGTTTCGTGCCTTGGGAACTCTGGGAAAGGTTGCTTTGGGCGTCGGATTGCTCGTCGGAGTCATGTCGGTATTGCCGCGCTGGCATGGCGCGGACCGGCTTGCGTGGCAGCGGTTTGCGGCCGTCTTCTGGCTATTTGGGGCGGCGGCGATTTTCTTTGCCGCGCTTCCGGCGATGCAGCTGGCGGAGAACTTGTGGGTGGCCGTGAGCATGCCGTCGCTCTTGTTACTCGTCGCCCTCTTGATCCTGTTTCTGATCATGAGCCGAAAGGATAACGTTCAACGGCGCGCCGGCGCGTCGCGGGCGGACTCCGGTTTCGCGTTGGTCGCGAGTGGGTGGATCGCCTTTCTCGTCGTTCTCGTCGCAGTGCCGATCGCCTGCGCCTGGAGCCTCGTCTGGAATCGCAGCGGGGGCGGCGGCTTTTCCGGCCTGCAGGGCTTGGTCAGTGCACGCTATTGGAGCCTCGGCTGCCTTGCCGGTGGCGGAGCGTGCGGATCGGCCGTTAATTCGATTGTTCTCGGGGTGATCGTTGCCTCGCTCGCGGGTATCCTTGGTGTGGCGCTGGCGCTCTTCGTCCACCGTGCCGGTCCTTCGGTGCGTCGCGCGGTCGCGGTGCTGGCCTGCCTGCCGATGATCACACCGCCGTTCCTGGTGGGCTTCGGGCTGGCGCAACTTTTCGGCAAAGCGGGTGTGGTCAGTACGGTGCTTGAAGCACTCTTTGGTCTGACCAGTACACGCTGGTTCTTCGGAGGATACGGCGTGGCGATGGCGCAAATCCTCGTCTTCTTCCCGTTGGCTTACTTCATGGCGCTGCATGCGCTGGATTCGCTCGGCCGCTCGCAGATCGATGCGGCGAAATATCTTGGAGCGTCGAATGGCGATGTGTTGCGGAGCGTAGTCTTCCCGGTGCTGCGCGAACCACTTGCCGTGGCGATGCTCGTGATCTTCGTGGAATCGCTCTCCGATGTCGGCAACCCATTGGTGATCGGCGGCAAGCTGCGGGTGCTTCCCTCCGAGCTTTTCTACAGCAGCAGTAGTGAACTGGCGGCGAATGCGATGACCGGTGTGCCGGCACTGCTCCTGGTGATAATCGCCTTGGCGATGAGCGCTTTGAAGGCTTACGTGGCGCGCCGGCAGGCGCTTCCGGAGATGGAAATCTCTCACGGCGAGTCGGGGCGATGCGAGTTGCCGAGGACTCTGTTGTGGTCGTCCGGTGCCTTGCTTGTAGTTGCTACCTTGTTGTTGATGGGCGTCTATGGGGCAATCGGGGTGGGAGCCTTCTCCGTTGGAGGGAAGGTGTTCGCTCCGTTAAGCCTCGACAATTTTTCGCGAGGGTTCGGCTTCGTTCTGGCGTCAGGTGGTCTTGAGTTGACCGGATCAGCCTGGGATTCGCTGCTTGCCAGCCTTTGGTGCGCGTTTCTGGTGGCGCCGGCCGGTGGTGTGGCGGGTATTCTCATGGTCTGGGCACTTCGGCGTGTCGGCAAACCGTCGGCCCGTTTCGTGGGGAGTCTTTCCTCCTATCTTCTTTCGGTTCCGAGTGTGGTTATCGGAGCGGGTTTCATGCTGGCATTCGGTAGCCTCGGGCTTTCCGACCCGGGCGCGTGGTTCATGATCGTCCTTGCCATACTGATCCGTAATCTGGCGATCTGCCTGCGTTTCGGCGACATTGCCATGAGCCGCCTTGATCGCTCACAACTTGAAATGTCAGCCTTGTTGGGTGGCGGGTCGGCTTCCACGTTTCTGCGCGTGGCGACGCCGACCCTGCGTCCGGTTTTCGTCGTCAGCGTTGCCTATGGCTTTATCCGCTCGATGACTACGCTCGGGTCGGTTCTCCTGCTATCTTCGGCGGAAAATCAGGTCGCTACGACCTTCATGATAGATCGCATCGGCATCGGCGAATTTGGCGTCGGCATGGCCTACGGCGTGGTGCTCGCCGGCTGCATCGCGGCGGTGTTGGTGGTTGGGGGGCTGTTGATGTCGGCCTATCGTCATCTGCCGGGGTGGGGGAACGTGATGGCTGATTTGAAGGCGGCTGTGGTGTTGGCTGAGAAAAACGGTGTGCGGGGAGTTGCGAGATGATTCGCAATAGGGCAATAGGTGTCGGGGATGCATTCGGGTCGGGGTGACAGGATCGTCCGCGGCGGGAGTCGGTTGATGACGGGGTTCCGCGGGGTATCGATCGAAGCGAGAAAAGTCTCACTGTCCCTCGGCGACAGGCGCGTCCTCACGGATATCGATCTGCGAATCGAGGCCGGCGAGTTTTTTTGCCTGCTCGGTCCGTCGGGTGCAGGGAAAACGTCCTTCCTGCGCGTGATCGCGGGACTGGCGATGCCGGATGCGGGAGCGTTGCTGATCGACGGTGAACACGTCACCGCGCGGAGCGTGGCGTCGGCATGGTATTCCAGGGACTCGGGTTGTGGCCGCACATGACAGTTGCCGAGAACGTCGGTTACGGTCTGGAAATGCAGCATCTTCCGGAAGAAACGATACGCGGCAAGGTCGGCACGATGCTTGAAATCGTTGGCCTGACGGAACTCGCCGGCAAATACCCGGGTGAACTGTCCGGCGGTCAGCAGCAGAAGGTAGCGCTGGCCCGGGCGTTGGCGGTAGAGCCGCGCGTTCTCCTTCTCGACCAGCCGTTGTCCTCGCTGGACCTGGCGTTCAGAACTCAGTTGCTGGGCGATATTCATGCCTTGCAGCGGGAACTCGGGATTACCACTGTCATGGTTACCCACGAACCGGAGGAGGCGCTGAGCGTGGCGGATCGGGTGGCCGTAATTCGTGAGGGAACGATTCGGCAGATCGGTTCACCTGCGGCACTCTACGATTATCCTGCTGACTCGTTTGTCGCCGGTTCTGTAGGAACGGTCAATCTCCTGAAGGGGAGTGTCTTCGAGGGTGAGGCGGGGCAACTGTATTTCACCTCCGATGCGACGGGAGAACTGCCGTTGTTTGAACGCCTGCATCGTCCATCGCCCGGGCCTGCCGTGGCGTGCTTCCGACCGACCTCGGTACGCTTCGAGCCGTATGATGCGCTGATGGACGCCGCCGATGCTGTCTGGATGCAGGGACTGATCATGCGCAGCGAATTTCGCGGCGGCTACTTGCGTTACAGTGTCAGCGTGGGGGAGGAGACCGTGGTGTGTGATCTGCCGCACCGCAAGGCAACCTTGGCATTGCCCGCCGGGAGTGAAATACTGGTTGGCGTCGAGGCCAGCCAGATCAGGTTCATCAACCTATGAAGGCCAATGTGGAGCGCGACGGCATAATGGGATGCGACGCAGACCTGCCGATACGAGGTGACGAGTGGATATTCTGAGGATTCGCTCATTCGTTACCGTGGCGCGTCTTGGCAACGTGACCCGTGCCGCCGAGGCGTTGCATCTCACACAACCGGCAGTCACCGGCCATCTCCGGACGATGGAGCAGGAACTCGGTGTCGCGCTGTTCCAGCGTACGGCTAACCGCATCGAACTGACGAAGGCCGGCGATGCGCTCCTTCCGGACGCGGAAAAGGTGTTATCCGACTTCAATCTCCTTTTGAGTCATGCCAAGTCAATCAAGGGCGAGGTGACCGGGAGCCTCAATTTTGCGCTGGTGGACGATATCCAGTTCCAGCGGATCGGCAATTTCCTGCGCGGACTGCGTACTGCCTTTCCGTTATTGCAGTTGCGTACCAGCAATTGCTCGTCCGATGAAGTCATCGAGCGGGTCATCGGTGGCAAATGCGACGCCGGGTTCTGCATAGTCGATGTCGTTCCACCGGAACTCGGGGCGGTCCGGCTGAAGACGGTCAACTACGTGGTGCTGGCGCCAGCCGCCCTGCGTGAATCGCTCGGCAAGGCTGGCTGGCGCGATATCGCCGCATTGCCGTGGATATCCCCCCCCGAGCGAAGCCATGTGCGGGCCATCCAGAACGCAATGTTTGCCAGTCAGGGCGTTGCGCCGAACGTTGTTATCGAGTGCGATCATCTTGCGGCGATCGAAGGCATGGTGCGGTCGGGGCTCGGCCTCGCCTTGATGCGCGAGGACGTGGCCACGGAGATGGCCGCCGAGGGCGAGTTCTTCATCTGGCCGCATGTCAGCCAAAGCAACCAACTCGTGTTCGTCTATCGCGCCAGCGAGGAATCGAGTCCGTCGACGCTCGGGATGATCTCCGTGGAATAGCGGTGACCGCGCAGCGGCGGCCTGTAGCGGCTGCCCGTCAAATCGTCTTGCGCAGCACCCGCATAGCTGAATACTCAAATCCAAGATTCTCGTAGAACGCCAGTGCTGGCGCGTTGTCCTTGTCGGCAAGCAGGGTGATGCGCGGCAGGCCATTGGCGGCAGCCCAGGCCTGGATGTGATCGATGAGCTTGCGGCCCAGGCCTGCGCCGCGATGCGCGGCGTTGACAATCACATCCTCAAGCAGCACGACCTGACGTCCCTCGGCGGTACTGACGGTGAACAGTGCGTTGGCCATGCCGGCCACATTCCCATCCACGCGCAGCACGAAGAGTTGCCCGATGGCGGGAGTGTCGAGAATCAGGCGCAGTCCGGCGAGCTGTTTGTGACGCTCGGGCTTGAAGTCGCTTTCCAGTGTGAACAGTTCGGCGAGCAGGTCGGCCATTGGCTCCAGGTCGTCTGCGGTGGCGAAATCAATGGTTGTTGTCATGTTGGCATTTCCTCGGAAAAACTGAAGAAGCCTCGGTTTCCCCGGCAGCCGCCATCCTCATGGAGGATGCGCCATACTAGCCAGCGCGTGTCACGCAGGCGCCAGCCTTCGACTTCTTCACCGTAAGCGATTGTCTCGTAAAACTCGTCGTCATCGTCGGAACACAGCACGCTGAGGATATAAACGTGCCGGTAGTAACAGGCAGTCCCGTCCTCGTCATAACCCAGCGTTCGTGAGGCTGGGATCTCGTAGTCGCGATAGTTGGCAAAGGTGAGTGGCGAAATGGCAGCCGACCGCCACTCGGTGGGCAAGGTGCTTTTCCACCTCGGGTCATCGTCCCTGCCGGAGCAGGGCTGGTTGGTTCGTCTTGGGATGTGTTGGGTGCGCATCGTCGGACATCCTTTCAGGCAAGCAGGGCGACAGCCTTGATCTGTGCCCAGACATTCAAGCCAGGTGCGATTCCGAGCTCTCGCCTTGAGCGTTCAGTAATGCGAGCGAGCAGGGCCGTGGAGCCGACATGCATCTGAACCAGCACATGCCCCGGCGTGTCGGTTGCCGTCACGGCGCTGACGGTCGCTGGCAGGATATTGAGAATGCTCGACGCGTGCGGCTTTTCCAGCGCGATGCTGATGTCACGGGCGTGAATGCGACAGCGCAGCCGGCTTCCGGGCGGCTCGTTGCGGTGTCCGACGTGGAGG
>QKII01000358.1 GCA_003249625.1 Propionivibrio sp.
GCCAGCAGGCACGGCGAATCGCCGAGGAAGGCGGACACCCGCTGATCCTTGTCGATGGCCCGCCCGGGATCGGCTGTCCGGTCATCGCCTCGATCACCGGTGCGACCGACGTGTTGCTGGTCACCGAGCCAACCCTCTCCGGCGCGCACGACCTCAAGCGCGTGCTCGGACTGACCCGACACTTCAACATCACGGCAGCAGTATGCGTCAACAAGTGGGACATCAATCCCGAGATAGCCGAACACATCGAGGCACTGGCGCGCGAGTCCGGCGCCCGGGTCGTCGGGCGGATCCGCTACGACCCGTCGGTCACCCGCGCCCAGATCCAGAAAAAGGCGGTCGTCAAGACCGATTGCCCGTCGGCTGACGACATCCGTGCCATCTGGAAAGAGTTGGCACTGCAATGAAACACCCACTATTTATTCAAGGAGTCTGACCATGCGCTTCGCCATTCCCCTCGCCGACGGCAAACTGACCGTTCATTTCGGCCACTGCGCCACATTCGCCCTGCTCGACGTCGATCCCGCGACCAGAACCGTAGCGAACCGCCAGGACGTGGATGCCCCACCTCACCAGCCCGGCTTGCTTCCCCCATGGCTCGCCGAGCGCGGCGTCACACGGATAATCGCCGGCGGCATGGGCCAACGCGCCCAACAACTGTTTATTGCACAGGGTATCGAAGTCATCGTCGGTGCACCGGTGGACACCCCGGAACATCTCGTCACAGCCTGTCTCGATGGCTCGCTGCAGGTTGGCAGCAACGCCTGCGACCACTGAGCGGGACGTTCTTCCCCATAGCGGGGCGATCCAATGGAAGGCGCACTGAAAAGCATCCCTCGTCAGGGTCGACAGTGTTGACGAGTCGATCTGGCACCGCTTCAACCGGCGACACTCCGACCTTTCGTTGGCCGGCATTGCCACCGAACTGCTGACCGAGAACGAAGGAGGGACCTTCGCGTTCAGCGGCGATCCGCGCAGGCGAGTTGAAGGCCGTGACACACGCGGGCGAAGTTTTCCATGTCCACCCGCTGGCGCGCGGGAATCCCTGACCGCTTTTTCATGAAACACACCCTGTTTCACTCACACTACGGAGGCCCCATGGAACGAAAAGTCATCCACACACCCAACGCGCCACAAGCCGTCGGCACCTATTCCCAAGCCATCGCCGTCGACCGGATGGTCTTTCTCTCAGGACAACTCGGCATCGACCCGGCCAGCGGCAACCTGATGAGCGGCTTCGATGCGCAGGCGCATCAGGTCTTCCGCAACTTGCGCGCGGTCTGCGACGAAGCCGGAGGCGAACTGAAAGACATCGTCCGACTTGGTGTTTTCCTCACTGACATGGGCGACTTCTTCCGCTTCAACCAGATCATGAGCGAGTACTTCAGCGAGCCTTATCCGGCCCGTGCCGCTGTCCAGGTCGTTGCGCTACCCAAGGGCGGGCAGGTGGAAGCAGAGGCGATCCTGATCCGCCGCAATGCCTGACGATCCAGGTACCGGTCTGAGCCAGGCGATCCTCGATAGCCTCTCCGAGGGCGTATTCACTGTCGACACCGACTGGAGGATCACCTCGTTCAACCGCTCGGCCGAAGAAATCACCGGCGTTCTGCGCGCCGAAGCACTCGGGCAATTGTGTTCAGACGTCCTGCATTCGACGCTGTGCGAACGTCACTGCCCGATCCGGCAAGCGCTTGCACACCAAAAGTCTGTGGTCGACCGTCGCTGCCACGTCGTCGACATCGACGGCGAGCGCATCCCGCTCAGTGTCTCTGCCGCAGTTCTGATCGGAGAAAACGGCGAGGTTCTCGGCGGCGTCGAGACCTTTCGCGACCTTAGCGAAGTCCAAGCCCTGCGCACCGCCCTGCAACGCAAGGACACGCGCCTCACCAGCGGCAACCCGGCCATGCAGCAGGTGCTCGATCTCGTTCCGATACTCGCTGCCAATCCGACGTCGGTCCTCATTGCCGGAGAAACCGGCACCGGCAAGGAAGTCATCGCCCGCGCCCTGCACGACCAAGGCCCGCGCGCTAGTCGCCCGTTCGTGGCGATCAATTGCGGCGCACTGCCGGAAGCGCTGCTCGAATCGGAGTTGTTCGGCTACCGGAAAGGAGCCTTCACCGGTGCCGACCGCGACAAGCCAGGGCGGTTCGCCATTGCCCGCGACGGCACACTGTTTCTCGATGAAATCGGCGAAATCAGCCCGGCCATGCAGGTCCGCCTGCTACGCGTGCTGCAAGAGCGTGAGTTCGAACCGCTCGGTGGCACCCAGCCGGAGCCACTGCGCGCGCGGATCATCGCCGCCAGCCACCGCGACCTGCTCACTCTGGTGCGTGAAGGGCGCTTCCGTGAAGACCTGTACTACCGGCTGGTCGTCATGCGAGTGGACATCCCGCCACTGCGCGAACGCCGCGAAGACATCCCGACGCTGGCCAACGACCTTCTGGCGCGGATCAATCTGCGAATGGAACGCGCTATCGCGGGCTTCACGGCCGAAGCCATGGACACCCTGCAGCGGCAACCCTGGCCTGGCAACATCCGGCAACTCGAGAACGTGATCGAGCGCGCCGCCGTGCTTTGCCGTGGCGAGAGGATCGACCTCAGCCACCTTCCCGCCGAATTGCAACTGCCGCCCTCGAGCAACACGTCGCAGCCGCTGGCCGCACAGGTGCGCCAGCAAGCCGAAGCGAGGACGATTCTGGAGGTGCTGCGCCGCAACGACTTCAGCCGGCACAAGACCGCCGCCGAGCTCGGCATGCACCCGAGCACGCTCTACAGAAAACTCAAGGCGTGGGACCTTCTGGAGGAGTAGCAATCAAGCTCGCTGTCAGCAACCACTCAGCGCCTTATTCCTGAAATCGCTCTGCAACCGCTCGCGGATCGCCTGCGCCTCGTCGCTTTCCAGGAAAGCCCTGGTCGACGGCGGCACGTAGTCGGCAAGACCGGCGAAATCGCCCTTGCCCACGAGTTCGCGCACCTTGGACGCGCTGATCACGCCGGTCTCCGCCTGCTTGCGCTCGATGATTTCCAGCTCCATGCCATGCGCCGGCAGGATGCGCTGCATCGCCAGGTTGTAGCCACCAGTCAGCGGGCAGTTCGGTTCGGTACCGACGAAACGCTGGGTAATACCGAAGAACGGCGCAATCTTCGAAGCAAACAGGGTGACATCGAGCTCCATCTGGATGCGCGCCACCGGATCGTCCTTCTTCAGGAAGTAGGTCGGGAAGGTCGCGCCGCTGACGATGTAGCGCGAGGTGTCGAGCTGGATGACGTTCGGAATGTGGCGCACGCCTTCCTCGACGAGGCGATAGCGAACGTCGAACGGGAAGACCGAACGGTCTTCCTTGACGACGAAGATGTAGAGATTATCCACCCGCCGCGCGGCGCTCTCGATCAGGTACAGGTGACCGTTGGTGAAAGGATTGCAATTGACCACCACAGCGCCGTTCAGCCCCGGACGGACAAGGTCTTTTTTCGACTCCAGCCACTTGGACAGTCCCTTGCCGTACTCGAGCAAGGCTACCTTCTCCTGGCTGGCCAGCAGCGTGAAATTGAGCGACTGGAACGAGAAGATGAACTCCGGCTTGGTATATACGAACAGCGAGTCATGCCCGGCCTGCTGTCCGCTCATCACCAGTTCCGTCACTAATTCGCCGAGCACCGAACCGCCCTGATACTCGGGCGCCAGCGCCAGCATCTTCAGTATGTTCCCCGACCGCGAGCCGGTCGCCACCAGTTGCTCGTTCTCGAACATGCCGTACATCACGTCGACGTTATCCTCGAATGCCAGGCCGCTTGCCTCGATCAGCTCGCGCGCCATCTTTCGCTCGGACTTGAGTGCCAGTTCAACGATCATTTTTATCCCCCTCCATTGCCTTTCTTGCGGGCATTCTAGCCGGCGACGCTCAGACGTAGAAACTCTCGCCACAGCCGCATTGGCTGCTGACGTTAGGATTCCGGAAGGCAAATCCGCTCTCCTCGCCCGTCTCCACGAAGTCGATCACCGTTCCCTCGATCCAGACCAGCGACTTCGGATCGACGTACAGCTTCGCACCGTGACACTCGAAAATTTCGTCACCCGCTTCCTGCGCATCGACAAAAACCATCCGGTAGGCCATGCCCGAACACTCGGACGACTGCACGATCACCCGGATTCCCAATCCGCTGCCGCGCTCGTCCAGATACTTGATGACTTCCTCAGCCGCACGCTGGGTAAGACTTACTGCCATGCTAGTACTCCCAAACAAAATTTCTGGCATATGCTAACACATGCTTGCTGCCGCGCAGAAGAATCGCCAACGACCGTGCGTTTCTGCAACACATACCTACTGCGCATTGCAGAAACGCACGACTCTCAACGCGACTGATCCTGCAGACAATCGCAACTCACTGATTCTACGCGACTACAGGGGCCATTTCCGGATTGGCACGGTGGTTGCTGATAGCGATCGTCGCAACCACCATTACCGTAATGAAAATCGCCGTCCCCGTCTGCCGTAGCCGCATCGCTCCACTATTCGACGTCGCCGAGACGTTTGCTCTTTTCGACGCACAGGATACCGGAAGCACGCCGACACAAACCGGCACGATCGACGCAAACCACGGTAACACCTGCCTGCTGCTTCTGGACGCCGGCGTCGAGACCGTGCTTTGCGGCGCCATCTCGCGCTGCTGGCAGAACCGATTGAACCAGCTCGGCATTGAGGCCCACGGTTTCCTTGCGGGCGACATTCAGGTGATTGCGCAAATTTTCTGGCAGGAAGGTCCGCAAGGACTCGCACGCTTCGCCATGCCCGGCCGGCAACACTGCGGACAGGGCCGGCAACGAAGGATGCGCCGCCACGGCGGCTTCATGCCGCAACGACTTGAAGAGGAGATTGATCATGCCGCGCTTTAACAATGGAATGGGAAACAGGAAGGGGAACCGAAAGGGCAACGGATCGGGCTTCGGCCAAGGCAAGGGAACAGGTGGAGGCCAGGGCGTGAATTGCCGCGGCAACGGCCAGGGATTCGGATTCGGAGCCGGAAACACTGGCGATATCGGGCAGGCTCCGCTCGGCCAACGCAATCCGGACTTTTTCCGGCGCTTCTGTCTGGGACTCGACAATCAACCCGGCTCGACGATTAACACCCGACGTGGCGGGATCCTGTCTGCCATCGACGAACTTCAGCGACAGATCGATGCACTGAAAAATTCGACCAACAAATAGCCAAGTTCCACCAGACCAATTTTTCCGGGGCACCTCCTCGTTGCCCCGCTTTTTTCTTTACAGGCAGACTATTGAGCACCAACGTTGTCACACTCAGCAAATTTCTCGCTCCGAGCGACACGAGCCATATTCAACCGCCGTCCAGCCACGCGCATTGCATGGCCTGTGGCCCCGGCGGACTGCTCGGGTTACGTTTCCGCCCCGACGGCTCGCACTCGGTCGCCGCCTCGTTCCGGCCACGGCCGGAATGGCAGGGGTATGCGGGCATCCTCCACGGAGGCATGATCAGCACACTGCTCGACGCGGCGATGACGCATTGCCTGTTCCATCACGAGGTCGAAGCCATGACCGCCTCGCTGAAGGTGCGCTTTCTCGAACCGGCACCGTGTGCAGGACTGCTCGACCTTCGCGCCACCTTGTCCGACCGCCGGCGCCATGTCTATCTACTGGCGCGAGCCGAGGCCCGCTTCATCACATCGCCCGTGGCACACCGTCCGTCCCGCGGGAAACACCATGGGCAGCGCGACTAGTCAGCATTGGCCCGTGATAAATAACGTCCGTGCCGCCACCTTCTTTCTGGCCGTTGCGGTATCCGGCCTCGGCTTTCTAGCCGTTTTGCTCGCCGTGGGGTTGCGGTTGGAAGCCTGCCATCTGTGCATATTTCAGCGGATCGTATATTTCCTCGTCGGTGCTTCGTTTCTCGTCGCATTTCTGGCCTGGAAACATGTCGCGCTGCGCCTTCCGGCACTTATGAGCGCGGGGGCCTGCAGCCTCTGGGGAATCTGCGTTTCCGCGCAACAGAGCTGGCTGCAGTGGCTTCCCGCCTCCAGTCTCACCTGCAGCGCGGTCGAACCGAGCCTCACGGAACGGTTAATCGACTGGCTCGGCGGGTTGTGGCCAACATTCTTCATGGCGACCGGTTTCTGCGGCAGCAAGGATCTGATGATCCTCGGTCTTTCGCTCGCCAACTGGTCGTTTCTCATTCTCGCCAGCTTCTTTGCGGCGAGCGCCTGGCTGATCTTCGGCGGAAAGATCAATCGGAGGGGAGGGGTGCTGAAAGACGCCGGAGGAAGAAACACTTAGTGCAAAAGACTCTGATTGCCACGGCGTCGGGCAAAAGGTTGTCTTCAGAGAAATTTGGCATATGCTTAAAAAACTCTTGCAAATTCCATAAGCGCAGCTATATATTAGACATTTCTAATTTACTGGAGTAGAGAAAATGTCAGAGACTCAACAAGTTGTTTGTCCTCACTGTCACGCCACAAACCGCGTAGCCGTCGAGCGCTTTGGCGACAAACCCGTTTGCGGTAGTTGCGGAAAACCGCTTCTGGACGGCGAGCCGCTGGAGCTCACAAGCGAAACCTTCGACCGGCACATCGGCAACTCCGACTTGCCAGTGCTCGTTGATTTCTGGGCGCCCTGGTGCGGCCCGTGCCGGATGATGACGCCGATCATCCATTCGGCAGCCAAGGAGCTGAAAACCACGATGCGCGTCGCCAAGCTCGACACCGAAGCGGAAGGCCAGATCGCCGCGCGCTTCGGCATCCGCAGCATCCCGACGCTGATGGTCTTCCAGCGTGGAAAGGTTGTCCTGCAAAGGACTGGCGGAACCGATCTCGCCAGCCTGCTCAAGTGGGCCAAATCTGCCCTCGACTGACAAACCGGACCCTGTCTCCTTGAGGAAAGGGCCCTGCTCGCTCAGACGGAAACCGAGA
>QKII01000397.1 GCA_003249625.1 Propionivibrio sp.
AACCGCAGACCGAAAACAACCATTGCGCCGCCGCTCCTGCGCGCTTCGCGCTGGAGATGAATAAAGGATGGTTTGCAGACAAAGGCATCAAGGCGGGAATTCGTATTGGCGGTCTGGAACGTTCCCCCGCCCCGCGGTAGATTTTCCACCCTGCTCGTCGATATGCAACAAACAGCCTGTTCCGGATGGCGTAGGCGCATCCTGCGCCGTCATGACAACGCGCGGATCCAACCTTGGCTCACTGACCGTAATTCACTCACTGAACGCCTGAGTGGACTAGGTTCGTTCTCACTGGTGCGTCTCTCGCAAGGGCTGACCCAACCAACGCGTGATGAATCTCGCGTTCTCGGCTTGCCCCCCAAAGCGCTCGCACGGTCACGCGAAGTCACCCTGCTCTGCGACAATCAACCGGTCGTATTCGCCCACACCATTCTCCCGTACCATCCCTGCGGCCCAGTGACTGGTTGGTTAGCCCGACTGGGCAGTCGATCACTTGGCGCATTACTCTTCTCGCACCCCGGCTTTCAGCGCGGCCCGCTGGCTGCGCGCCGGATCGACAAGCGACATCCGCTCTTCAGCCCCGCGTTGAACGCGCTACGACTTGGCGATACGCCGCCGACCCACCTGTGGGCCAGACGATCGCACTTTACGTTTGGCAAACAGACCGTACTGGTCACCGAGATTTTTTCACCCGAATTGCCAAAATTTTTCTCGACGCAGGAGAAATAGCCGGGTAGAATCCGCGCCTCTTGTCGACTGGACCAAGCGTCCAAGCAACGACAGATACGCGCTTCGCGAACCTTGCTGCATTTCTAAAGCCCTCCTGCCTACTGGTGCCCCTTCCTGATGCACCGCCCTGGCACAAAGCTTTGTGCCGAGACATCCGAATTCCTCTGCGCAGGCAGAATCATTCAATTCTCGTTCGATGGTTAGCGTTGCATTTCCCTGTGCGACCGTGTTCCCTTTCGGGCAACGCGGCGCCGACCGTTACGAAAGACTCGAATGACCTTTGCAGAACTCGGACTTCACACAACAGTACTCAACGCTTTGACCGACGCGGGCTACGCTACGCCGACCCCGGTCCAGGCGCAAGCCATCCCCGCCGTGCTGGCAGGCCACGATCTACTGGTTTCGTCGCAAACCGGATCGGGCAAAACAGCGGCCTTCATGCTGCCCGCGCTGCACCAACTCGCCCTGCAGGAGCGCCGCCCCTTCGTACCGCTACATCGCCCTCGTTCACGCGATGGCAAACCGGCGAATGGTCGCGGCAAGGATCGGCCACGCGTGCAATTCCAGCCGGCCAAACCGCGCATGTTGGTCCTCGCGCCAACCCGCGAGCTTGCACTTCAAGTCACCGCAGCCACTGAAAAATACGGAAAATTCATCCGGCATCTGAAGGCCGTGGCTATCCTCGGCGGCATGCCCTATCCGAAACAGATGGACCTCCTTGCGCGCAACCCGGAAATCCTGGTCGCCACGCCCGGACGCCTGATTGACCACATGGAGTCGGGGAAGATCGATTTTTCCGAACTGCAAATGCTCGTTCTCGACGAAGCTGACCGCATGCTCGACATGGGCTTCATCGAGGACATTGAAAAGGTCGTCGCCGCGACGCCGACATCGCGGCAAACCCTGCTGTTCTCGGCAACACTCGATGGGACGGTGGGCCGCATCGCCCGCGAAATCACCCGCGACGCTACACAAATTGCTGTCGCCGCCTCGCACGCCAAGCACGAAAACATCGAGCAACGCCTGCATTTCGTGGATGACCTCTCGCACAAAAATCGCCTGCTCGACCACCTGCTGCGCGACGTCGCCATAGACCAGGCCGTCGTCTTCACCGCAACCAAGAGAGAGGCCGACACGCTGGCCGACCGCCTGAATCTTGCCGGCTTCAGCGCCGCGCCGCTGCATGGCGACATGCATCAGGGCGCCCGCAACCGGACGCTGAACGCCATGCGCCGCGGTCATGTACGCATTCTCGTCGCCACAGATGTCGCCGCACGAGGAATCGACGTCCCGAGCATCACGCACGTCTTCAACTATGATCTGCCGAAGTTCGCCGAAGACTACGTGCATCGCATCGGGCGCACCGGTCGTGCCGGACGCAACGGCATCGCCATCTCGCTGGTCAATCACGGAGAAAGTTTCCACGTTCGCCGGATCGAGCGCTTCACCAAGCAATCCATCCCCGTGGAAATCGTGCCCGGTCACGAGCCGATGCACCGCCCAGTTGCCGCAAAACCGAGCCGTGCAGGCAACAAGAATAGCCGCCCGGGTGGCAATGCAGGAAAGCCAAAGACCGGCGCTGACCGGTGGAAGCAGAGCGAACGCCGTAACGGGCATCCGTCAAAACCGGCTCCCGCGCACCGTGACTCCGCGCCGGCAAAACACGCCCGGGAGTCCGGCACAGCGCGGCGTCCAGCCTCACTTCGCCGCGAAGGCTGATCCACTTCAGACATCACGGTTGCGTTACGATAAGCGGTCGCCTTGCCAACGCACAGGAGATCCGTAATGCAACCGGAACTGATCACAAGTTGGTCGGATCACGACCGCCTCGTTGAAAAAATCCTTCTGCTCGCCAGAAGGACTCTGCGAGTTTTCGACGAAGATCTATCACGCCTCGGACTGGAACGCGCGGAAAACGCGGCGATTCTTCGCCGCTTTCTTTCTTCCGACCGAGACAACACACTGCAAATCATCCTGCGTGATGGCGAACCATTCCGCCGCAACAGCCCGCGCCTGTTCAGGCTGCTCGGCGACTACTCCGCCAACATGATCGTCACGGAAAGCCCACCGCTTCCCGGAACGCCCAAAGACACCATGCTGATCGCCGACCATTGCCATGCGCTGATCCGTTTTCACCAAGATCAGGTGCGCTCGAAGGCGATCATCGACAACGCGGCCGAATGCCGTAATTACCTTGTGCGCTTCCAGGAAATCCAGAACGAGGGCGGATCGACCATCAGCGCGACGACGCTTGGACTGTGACGGCACTCACGCCTCGACAATTCCTGTCAACCGCTCTTGAGATCAAGCGTTTTTGTAATGGCAGCACGTTGTTATTGTCGTTGTCATTTTTTTGATAGGAATTCGCAAAATGAAAAACTCGCTCCTCGTTGCCGCTATCGTCGCGCTGACGTTGACCGCCTGTGGCAAACAGGAAGAGGCTCCCGCCCCTGCTCCCGCCGCCCCTGCAGCCGCACCCGCTCCTGAAGCAGCACCGGCTCCAGCTCCTGAAGCTGCTCCCGCAGCCCCGGCGGCTGATGCCGCCGCCCCTGCCCCAGCCGCTCCTGCTGCTGACGCTGCAGCCCCGGCCGCACCTGCTCCGGAAGCCGCGCAAAAGTAAATAAGTAATTGCGGCAAACCAAAGCCGGCTTCGCGCCGGCTTTTTTTACGAGTCAAACTCTAGACAAGCTGACGCCATCCGAAGCCTTCGTCCTGCGAGGCAACGCAGATCTCCGGCGTGTTACTGGCAACAGAATCAACCAGCGCGGACACGACCAAGTCGGAACGGTTGTTTTCCTCGCTGAGATGTGCAGCGACTACATGCTGCAATCGGCTGCGATCAATCTGTTCCAGTAGCGAGACCGACTGAGCATTGGCCAGATGCCCAAAATCGCCGGCGATCCGCCGTTTGAGCATCGCGGGATAGGCCGAGCCGGCAAGCATTCCCGCATCGTGATTGAACTCAAGGACCAGGCCATCCACTCCGTCAAGAACTTCGGCGATATGTGGCGTCACGGTTCCGCAATCGGTCAGCACACCAAGCCGGAATTGACCTTGAGCGACGACATACTGCACGGGTTCGCGCGCATCGTGCGGAACCGTAAAGGGAGTTATCGAGAAATCTCCGACACGGAAGCTGTTATGACCGCCGACAAGACGATGATCGGGGAGTAAAACGTCATTTCCGTGCAGCCACTCACGTGTTCCATGCGTCAGATAGACAGGCAGGTTGAAACGCTTGGCAAAGCGGCCCACCCCGGCAATGTGGTCGCTATGTTCATGGGTAACCAGGATGGCGGCTATTTCTTCGCCGGAAACGCCCAGCCGGTCAAGCCGGCTGAGGGTCATACGCAGGGAGAATCCGCAATCGATGAGCAGTTTTGTTTCGCCGGAGTCGACAACCAAGGCATTCCCGCGGCTGCCGCTCCCCAGCGAGGCGAAACGCATCACTTCCGCATCACTTCAACTGGTCAAACAGCAATCCCAGTATCTTCTTCGCGGTATCCGACTGATCCGCACCGCCTTCGGCCGAAAGCACCTGCACGGTCGTCAGCGTACCCTCGCCCTTCAGGAAAACACGATAACGGGTTTGCGGATCCGGCGGCGCCGCCTTCCAGAAGGCCAGTTTCGACAGCAAGCCCGGGTCCTTGTTCTGCCCATCGCTCTCGGGATCGACATAACGGACGAAGTAAAGACCTTTCGAGCGGTCGCGATCCTCTACGGTAAAGCCGACCCGGTCCAGCGCCAAACCGACGCGCCGCCAGGCACGATCAAACGATTCCTGTACTTCGAGGGTTCCAGTACCGTTGGCCGCCTTGGCCAGCTTGGCGCGATCCACCGGTCGGCTCTTCGCCTCGGCCATCTCGATCTGCGACCGCCGGTCGTCGCTGCCGAACCGAACCATCAGGCGACGCAGCATCTCCGCTTCGAGTTCCGGATCGGCGTCGCGCGGCTGCCAGCGTGTCTGATCCTTGCCTTCCGTCACGTAGATTTCATACATGCCACGATGGCTGACATAGATCTCGGTCGTCCCCGGTTGAGCCCCCGGCTCCAGGCGCGTTCTGAACTTGTCCCGCTCAGCCGTCGAGTAGAGCGAATCCAGAACTTTCCCGAGCATGTTGCGGATGAAATCGTCGCCGATCTTGGCACGATTCTCCGCCCAGTCGGTCTCCATCACCCCTGCTTCGGGCAATTCAAGGTTGATCAGGAAACCCATCTCCTGCCAGAAATCCTTGATTGTTCCCCACAACTTGTCAGGACTCTCGTTGACCACCAGCCAGCGCTGATTCCCCGAACGCTCGACCCGCACCTTGTCGACTTTCGGCAAGATGTCACTCTGCTTGTCGGCTGCGGCCTGCGTGCGCTCACCGGAATACGCGGAGAACGTTGCCGACCCTCTCCCTCCGGTATCGGGCACCACGAACCGATCGTCACGCGTTGGCGACGTCAGGTCGGGCGGGATTTCCAGAGTCGGCACCTTGACTGCTGACGCAGTCTTGTAATCGATCTTCTTTGATTCAAGGCCAACGCCGTTACATCCAGCGAGCAGCCCGACAACCACCACTGCTGACGCACACCGCGTCAGCCACGAATCAACAACTCTCATCGAAGCCCCTGAAAAACCGAAAATCAGGCCAGCAACCCGGCCTGCCGCATGGCATTGCGGACACGTTCGTGATGCTCGGGCGAAAGAGGTGTCAGCGGCAACCGGATCCCGCCTTCCATCATCCCGAGCTGCTGACACGCCCACTTGACCGGAATCGGGTTGGCTTCGCAGAACAACTGGCGGCTCAGCCCGCTCATGCGGTAATTGAGTTCCCGTGCCTTCGCCAGGTCACCGGCCAGCGCCGCAACGCACATGTCGTGAACCAGTCGCGGCGCCACGTTGGCGACCACCGAAATATTCCCCTTCCCGCCAAGCAACATCAGGGCGCAGGCAGTTCCATCGTCACCACTGTAAATCGAGAATCCTTGCGGCGCGCGGTTGATCAGTTCCGCGCCGCGCTCCATGTTTCCCGTCGCATCCTTGATCCCGATGATGTTCGGGATCTGCGCCAGCCTCAACGTTGTTTCGTTGCCCAGATCGGCGACGGTGCGTCCGGGCACATTGTAGAGGATGACGGGGATATCGACCGCCTCGGCAATCGCCTTGAAATGGCGATAAAGCCCTTCCTGTGTCGGCTTGTTGTAGTAGGGAACGACGGACAACGCCGCATCGGCGCCCACTTTCTTGGCGAATTCGGTCATCTCGATGGCTTCCGCCGTCGAGTTGGCGCCGGTTCCAGCGATCACCGGAATACGACCGGCGGCCTGCTCGATCACCACACGAATCAGTTCCTGGTGTTCCTCGACATCGACGGTCGGCGATTCGCCGGTCGTACCGACGACGACGATGGCATCGGTGCCTTCCTGAACATGGAAGTCGACAAGTTTGCGCAGGCAGGGCAGGTCAAGGCTCCCGTCCTCGTGCAAGGGGGTAACAATCGCGACAATGGATCCAGTTATCGGGTTCATGAGTAGGCACCTTGAAAAAAAGTCGGATAATTCTAACCGATGGAACGCGGGGCGAAAAACGAAAAACGTGTCAATGTTCTTTTCGCTGACGGCAAAATCAGTCGTATACGAAAAATCCCCGGCCCGACTTACGTCCGAGATATCCCGCTTCGACCAGTTCGACCAATAGTGGCGCGGGTCGATACTTCGCCTCGCCGAAGCGTTCGAAGAGCCGCTTCATGATCGCCAGCAGGACATCCAGCCCGATCAGATCGCACAGAGCCAACGGGCCGATGGGATGGTTGGCGCCAAGCTTCATCGCCTCATCGATTTCCACCGCACTCGCCAATCCTTCGCCGAGAGCAAAAATCGCCTCATTGATCATCGGGCAAAGCAGACGGTTTACCACGAACCCCGGGCGGTTCGCAGCTTTCACCGGCTCCTTGCCCAGTCGCCGCACGACAGCTTCCGCAACAGCCGCAACGGAGTCTGCCGTCTGAACCCCGCGCACCACCTCCACAAGCCCCATCATCGGCACAGGATTGAAGAAGTGCAACCCTATAACTCGCCACGGATGCCGCGTTGCGGCAGCCAGACGCGTGATCGACAACGATGAGGTATTACTGGCAAGAATTGCCTCTTCTCCGACAAGCAAATCGAGTTGGCGGAGAATTTCGAGCTTGAGCGGTTCATCCTCGCTGACCGCCTCGATCACGAGGTCGCAACCGGCGACAGAAGAAAGATTACCCGTTGTCGAAACGCGTG
Organism: Propionivibrio sp.; assembly: GCA_003249625.1. Next base: position 6,988 of record QKII01000397.1, read on the forward strand.
CCAGCGACTCGGCTTTCTGAGCCTCCGTCATTTTTTCTTTCTTGATCAACCGATCCATGCTACCCGAGATCGCTGCCATCGCTCGCTGCAACCCTTTGTCCGAACGGGATGTTAGAGTTACCGGGAGTCCGGCGACGGAAAACGCCTGGGCAATCCCGCTCCCCATGGCCCCGGCGCCGATCACGCCTACCGATCGTATATCACCCATAACCACCATCGCCGCCCCGAGGAAATTGAAAGCCCGGATTATCCCAGACATGACAGGCTAGAATCTGAACAAATCCGTCCGCACAGGAAACCCATGACGCCCTCACCCCACTCCACCCAACTCTCCAAGGTCATTACCGCCGCCAATCGCGTGATTCTCGGGAAGGATTTCCAGGTCCGCCTGGCACTGACCTGCCTGCTCGCACGCGGCCATCTGCTGATCGAGGATCTGCCCGGCGTCGGCAAGACCACGCTCGCACACACGCTGGCACACCTGCTGGGACTACAATTCTCGCGCATTCAGTTCACCAGCGACATGCTCCCTGCCGACGTCATCGGTCTGTCGATCTTTGACCGCGAACGCAGCGACTTCCGCTTCCTTCCCGGACCGATTTTTTCGCAGATTCTGCTGGCTGACGAAATCAACCGCGCAACGCCGAAAACCCAGAGCGCCCTGCTCGAAGCAATGGAAGAACGCCAGGTAACAGTGGAGGGCGCAACACGACCGCTGCCCGAGCCTTTCTTCGTCATCGCCACACAGAACCCGTCGAGCCAGATCGGCACGTTTCCCCTGCCCGAATCGCAACTCGATCGCTTCCTGATGAGGCTCGAACTTGGTTACCCCGACCGGACAGCCGAACGCGCCTTGCTTGAAAGCGGCGGACGACGCGACACGGCGCTGGATCTCGCTGCCGCGTTGACACCCGATCAGCTCGGACCACTGCAAACCGCAGCAGCAACGACGCACGTTTCTCCGGCCCTGCTGGATTACGTGCAGGCGCTGGTCGAGGCAACGCGCAACAGCCCGCGCTTCATTCACGGGCTCAGCCCGCGCGCCGCACTCGCCCTGCTCGCTGCAGCCCGCGCTTGGGCCTTCCTCTCCGGGCGAAACATGGTTGTTCCCGAAGACGTCCAGGCCGTCTTGCCCAGCATCGCCTGCCATCGCCTGCAACTCGCCGACAGCGCCGGCCACGCGAGGCCAGAGGACATCGACAGCCTCGTTAGAACGGTGCCGGTCGTCTGATGTCATTCAGGGAGCACTTCGCTCGCTGGCTCTTCCGTCTCGGGCGCGACGAGCAGTTGCCCGTCGTGCTTACTCAACGCCGGATTTTCATCCTCCCCACCGGGGCAGGCATTTTGTATGCGATCGTGCTTGCCGTGATGCTCATCGGGGCCATCAACTACAACCTGAGCCTCGGCCATGCGCTGGTCTTTCTACTCGCCAGCATCGGTCTTACAGGCATGGTGCATACCTTCCGCAACCT
>QKII01000256.1 GCA_003249625.1 Propionivibrio sp.
TTCCTCGGGAAGCAGGGTGCTGGACGATGCTGCGCGGCGCGTTGTGAGGATGGCAGAGCCTTTCGCCAACTTTCCGCCCGATATCGCGCGCGATTTCGATATTCTTGAAATTACCCGGACCTGGACGTTTACCAAAGGCAGTCAGGTTGCGACAACCAACTGATTCGCTACACTTTCATTACCCTGAGGCAATTCGAAATGACCGACAAATACTGCGTTTTCGGTAACCCAATCGGCCACAGCAAGTCGCCGATCATCCAGATGGCGTTTGCCCGCCAGACCGGACAGGACATCGAGTACCGGGCGATTCTCGCTCCGACCGATGGATTTGCCGATGCCGTGGACGCGTTTATCGCTGAAGGCGGCAAGGGCGCAAACGTAACGTTGCCGTTCAAGCAGGAGGCCTTCCAGCTGGCGACCCGGTTGACTTTGCGCGCCGAACAGGCCGGAGCGGTGAATACGCTGGTATTCAACGACAACGAAGTGGTGGGCGACAACACGGACGGAGTCGGCCTGCTGCGCGACATCATGGTCAATCTGAATTATCCGATCCAGGGCAAGCGCGTTTTACTGCTCGGTGCGGGCGGTGCGGCGCGTGGTGTCGTCGGCCCGTTGCTCGGCGAGCATCCGGCATCGCTGGTTGTCGCCAACCGTACCGTGGTGCGTGCCCGGTCGCTGGCCGAGCGCTTTGCTCCGATCGGACCGGTCACCGGGTGCGGCTATGAGGACTTGGCGGGACAGGTTTTCGATATTGTGATCAATGCGACTTCGGCCAGCCTTAGCGGCACGATGCCGCCTTTGCCGGAAGGGATCTTTGCCCCCGGCAGCCTGGCGTACAAGATGATGTACGGTTTGGGCGATACGCCGTTCCGCGCCTTTGCGCGCAATCAGGGGGCCGGAATGATCTCCGAAGGACTGGGGATGCTGCTCGAACAGGCTGCCGAGTCGTTCTACGTTTGGCGCGGCGTGCGTCCCGATGTCCGGCCGGTCGCGGAGTTGCTCCAGAAAAAGGCATGACCGGCGCGGCGCGCGCGGCGATCGCTTTTTTTCTCCGCTGGCTCAAGCGGGGGCTGGCCGTTCTGGTCGGCTTGTTGTTGTTGTACCAGGTGTGGCTGTTCGGCTGGGTCGTCCTGTGGAACTGGGTCGATCCGGACATGACCAGCTTCATGGAGATTAGACTGGCTGAACTGCAGGTAAAGCAACCGCGTGCGCAACTGGAGAAACGCTGGCTCGACTACCCGCGAATCTCCCCTCACCTCAAACGGGCACTGATCGTTGCCGAGGATGACCTGTTCACACAACACGATGGCTTCGACTGGGATGGTATCCAGCGGGCGATGGAGAAGAACATGCGGCGCGGCAAGATCGTCGCGGGAGGTTCGACCATCTCCCAGCAGCTGGCCAAAAATCTCTTTCTTTCTCCACAGAAAACGCCGTGGCGCAAACTTGAGGAGGCTGTGGCCACCTTGATGATCGAGACGGTGTGGAGCAAGCGGCGCATCTTCGAAGTCTATCTGAACGTGATCGAGTGGGGGAACGGGGTGTTCGGCGCCGAGGCCGCGGCGCGTCATTATTATGGCATTGGTGCCGGGCAGCTGGCGCCGGAGCAGGCGGCTCGTCTGGCCGGCATGGTGCCAAGCCCGCGTTATTACGATCGTCATCGCAATGCCACCGGGCTGGCCCGCAAGTCGGCGCTGATCCTGTCGAGAATGCCGGCTGCCAGAATCCCTTGATGTGACCTGCCGTTGTTCTCCGACGTGCTAGAATCGCTCCCGGTTTTGGTGCGCGGCCTGGTGCTTGCGTACTCCTCCAGCCCGATCGTGAATACCTGATCAAGGGGAGATCCTCCCGATGAGCGAAGAAAAAAACAGCCCCGATTTCCTGGGCAGCGTGCGTGAACTGCTCGCCAAACAAAAGCTTGTGGAGGGCTTGGTTAGCCGACAGGACATGCCGCGCCACGATTTGGTCGAGGATGTCGTGCATAAGCAGCATCTTGCGGAACTGCGCAGCCTGTTGGAGCGGGTGCCACTGGCCGAGATCGCCAGGATCATCGAGGTGCTGGAGCCGGAAGAGCGGCTGATCGTCTGGTACGAAGTGCGCGAGGAGCGCGGCGAAGCGATTCTCGAAATTCTTTCCGATGAAGTTCGCGAAGACCTGATCTGTGACAGTCATCTGCGCAACGAGAAAACAGCGGTCACTGCTTTCGAACTGCGCAATGGCAGGCTTAGCCAAATCAGCGTGACGACCCCGTACGATCTGAAGTGCCTGAAGCCCATCTGGATCGACCTGGTGGCGCCGACGCCGGAGATTCGTGCCTGGGTCGGCCGCTTTTACGACGTCGAACTGCCGAACCCGAGCAACCTGACCGACCTTGAGGCCAGTGCGCGCTTCTACGTTGAGGACAACGGGGAGACACACCTGCACTCTGATTTCCTGCTCGATACCAAGGAAGAGTCGCGCAACGTGGCCGTGGCGCTCATCCTCCATCGCGACGTGCTGTTTTCTGTCCGGACTGAGGAGCTGCCGGTTTTTCGCTTGCAGCGTTTGCGCGCGCGTACGCAACCCGGTTATGTGACTGACGGCAAGGACGTGTTGCTCGATCTTTATGCTGCCGATGCTGAATATTCAGCGGATGCGCTCGAAGACGTCTACGCCTCGCTTGAAGAGTGCAGCCGGCGGGTGCTCGGAACGCAGGTGACGGACGCGGAAGCCGCCCGAATCCTCGCCGACATTGCTCGCGAAGAGGACTTGAACGGGCGGATTCGGCGCAATGTGCACGATACTCGGCGCGCGGTGTCCTTCCTGATTCGTGGCAAATCGCTGACGCCCAACCAGCTTGACGACGCGCGCCAGATCCTGCGCGACATCGAATCGCTCGACGGGCATACGTCCTTCCTTTTCGGGAAAATCAACTTCCTGATGGATGCGACGGTCGGCTTCATCAACATCAACCAGAACAAGATCATCAAGATCTTCTCGGTGGCGTCTGTCGCCATGCTGCCACCGACGCTGATCGCCAGCATCTACGGGATGAATTTCCAGGAGTGGTTCCCGGAAGTTCACTGGAAGTACGGCTACCCGTTCTCGCTCGGCATGATGCTGGTCTCTATTGCAGTGCCGTTCTGGTTCTTCCACAAGAAGGGCTGGTTGCGCTGATCTGGCAACCCGCCCGGCGGGTGTCACCAGCTGCGGAAAACCGTTTCGGCGGCTTCGATCGTTGCCATGATGTCCGCCTCGCTGTGTGCAGCCGAAACGAACCCGGCCTCGTAGGCCGATGGCGCAAAGTAATGCCCTGCATCCAGCATGGCGTGGAAAAAGCGGTTGAATGCCGCCGTGTCGCACTGCATGACTTCGTTAAAGTTACGCGGGCAATGCGCCCGGAAGTAAAGGCCGAACATGCCGCCGACTGACTGAGCGGAAAAGGCGATGCCTTGCAGGACGGCTGCCGCGCTTAGCCCGTCGCAGAGCAGTTCGGTCTTGCGTTCGAGTTCCGGGAAGAGCCCCGGTGTCTGGATCAGTTTGAGTGTCGTCAAGCCGGCAGCGACGGCAACCGGATTGCCGGAAAGCGTTCCGGCCTGATAGATCGGTCCCAACGGCGCGATTTTCTCCATGATCTCCCGCTTGCCGCCGAATGCAGCGACCGGCATCCCGCCGCCGATGACCTTGCCGAGGGTGGTCAGATCAGGGGTGATGCTGTACAGGCCTTGTGCACAGGTTGCGCCGACCCGGAATCCGGTCATCACCTCGTCGAAAATCAGCACGCTTCCGTGCTTCGTGCACTCGGTGCGCAAGGTCTGCAGAAATTCGGGATCCGGGGCGATAAGGTTCATGTTGCCGGCGACCGGTTCGACGATCACCGCGGCGATACGTTCGCCGTGACGGGCAAAGGCCTGTTCGACCTGCTCGGCATCGTTGTAGTCGAGAACGAGCGTGTGTTGCGCCAGGTCGGCCGGTACTCCGCCAGAACTCGGATTGCCAAAAGTCAGCATCCCTGATCCAGCCTTGACCAGCAGGCTGTCGCTGTGGCCGTGGTAGCAGCCTTCGAACTTGATCAGCAGATCCCGTCCGGTGTAACCGCGCGCCAGACGAATGGCACTCATCGTTGCTTCCGTGCCCGAGCTGACCAGCCGGACCATGTCGAGCGATGGCATCAGTTTGCACAGCAGGTCGGCCATTTCGACTTCCATTTCGGTCGGAGCGCCAAAGGAAAGCCCCTTTTCGGCAGCCTCCCGGACTGCTGCGACAACCTCGGGGTGTGCGTGTCCCAGGATCAATGGCCCCCACGACCCGACGTAGTCGAGGTACGACTTGCCGTCTGCATCGGTGATTTTCGCGCCGCTTCCGCTGGAGACGAAGCACGGTGTTCCGCCTACGGAACGGAAGGCGCGTACCGGGGAGTTGACCCCGCCGGGAATGTGCCGTTGGGCGCGGCTGAACAGTTCTTCGCTACGAGTGGTCACGGTGTCGTTCCTCGAAAAAAAGGGTCTGAAAATCGCGGGCGCGGCTTTCGATGTCCGTCGCTTCAAACAGGTCAGTTATGACGGCCAGCAGGTCGGCGCCGGCGGAGATGACAGGGAGAGCGTTCGCCAACGTGATACCTCCTATCGCACACGCCGGAATCGACAACTCCCTCCGGCAACGCGCGAAGAGCGACAGGTCGGCGCGAACGGCGAGTGGTTTGGTTGGCGACGCAAAAACCGCACCGAAGGCTACGTAGTCGGCTCCAGCTTTTGCGGCGGCGACGGCGAGATCAAAACTGGCGTAGCACGAGGCGCCCAGTATCCGGTCAGGCCCGAGTGCTCCTCGGGCGGTGGCGAGATCGCCATCCTCAGCGCCCAGATGGACGCCGTCGGCATCGACGGCGAGGGCAAGCGGGAGGTTGTCGTTGATGATGAGTGAAGCGTCATGTAGCGAACACAACTTACGCAATTCATGTGCAAGTTGCGATTGCTTTTGTGCATTGTTGCTCTTGTCACGGTATTGGAGAATCCGCACGCCGCCGCGCAAGGCAGCGGCAACCCGCGAGAGCAGATCCTCCTCATCAAGCCCGTCAGGCGTGATCGCGTAAAGTCCGGAAAATGATCTGTATGTCATGTGTTGTTTGTCTACTTGACCTGATGAGCATAACCACGTCGGGTGGCTCTGAGTAATGCGATGTACATGCCCATTGCAAGAAACACTTGGCATTCTTAACTGGCGTTGGCTAGAATCGGGCGCTTGTCTTCGCCGGATTCTAGCCGAAATGCAGCGATGTCATGCGGTTGAGTATGGAGCTCAGGAGAAACGGGCGGCGCGAGAGAGCTGTAGCCCTGCGTCGGGATGTCGCCAGCGTCGTGTTTTACCTCTGTTCGCTTTTTGATTCAAATCCTCAGGACGCCGGCAGAAGTGGTTGAAATATATGTGATTGATGTATAGTGCTTCGCGGAATAAGTGCAACCGTGCGCGTTTTATTGGTCTTGTGGGGCAGGTTTTTCCGCAAATCTTCGGGAGGTGGCGATTGGCGAATGTTGCAAGCCTGAGCGGCATCAAGGTGATGATCATCGACGATAGCAACACGATCCGGCGCAGCGCGGAGATCTTTCTTGTGCAGGCCGGTTGTCAGGTCATTCTCGCCGAAGATGGATTCTCGATGCCTTGGCCAAGATTGCGGATCATCAGCCCGACATCATTTTTTGCGACATCATGATGCCGCG
>QKII01000110.1 GCA_003249625.1 Propionivibrio sp.
AAGATCCTCGTTACCAGCGACGAAGAGCGAGCGCATCTTGGTGAGCTTGAAGCCATTGACGCAAGGGTTCAGCTGCTTCGTAACCGGTTGCGGAGCGGGGAGCGGGTGATGTAATTGTTGTAGGCATCTTCCCGCTTGTTTCACTTTTTCTCCGTGAAAACGGCGTCCTATCATGAATCGTCAGTCAGGTTCTTCATCGGGAGGGCGTCATGAAAACTTCAAACAGCCTCGTTGCTACCGTATTGATCTGTCTTGCACTCGGAGGATGTGCCACCAGCCGCGCCGTGCTCGATGTCTCCGCGCCGAGTTCCACCTCTGTCGCCCAACCCAATGGCAAAACGGTCCTGATCAATTCGCCACGCGACATGCGGGTCTTCCAGATAGCTCCATCGTCTCCGGACATTCCTTCTCTCGATCCAAGCGAGGAACAGAATGACGCAATCCGGCTTCGGGCTGTCGGGCGAAAAAGAAATACGTTCGGCAAGGCACTGGGCGACATTATCCTGGCCGAGGGGAAAACCGTCGAAACATTGACCTCGGCTTCCATTGCACAGGCATTTACCGATAAAGGCTATCGGGTCATCACGAACAGGAATGAGGCGACCAACGATACTTTTGTCGTCGAAGTGATCATCAACAAATTCTGGGCATGGATGAATCCCGGTTTTTGGGCCATTACCTTGAGTGCCGAAATTTCTACGGACCTGACGATAAAGTCAATGGAAGGGCGTGAGATAAAGAGGGTGTCGGTAAAAGCATCCGACAACTATCAAGTGGCAACGGAGGGGAATTGGATGGAGGTCATCGACAACGCACTGCATCTTTTCGTCGATGATTTGAAATCGAAACTCAAGTAACTGGCATGATCGCAGGATAACGCTGCGTTGCGTCCGCTACAGCGACGACAACGTGGCGTGCATGGGCGCCTCTCCCATCATTCGCTTGATGATGTGGCCGTTTTTACCTCAGAGGGCAATGCAGCCTGCAGGGATCTTATCAAGACTGGAAAGCGTTCAGCTAATGGATACAAGGCAGATTGTGCCGCTGAACTATCGCCCTGCTTGAGGGCAATGTTCAGGTCGCTGAGTAGAGAGTGAATCGTCATCGCCCCGACGTTGCCGGCAGCCCCCTTGAGTGCGTGTGCGATCTTCTCTGCCGAATCCAGTGCACCTTGCTGAATGAGTTCGGCAATGCGCTGAACGTCATCACTGTGAACGTCGATGAAAAGCCTGAGCAGGCGCACGTAGCTGGACAGCTTGCCGCGGAAGAACCTCATGCCGGCATTCAGATCGAGATCGGGAATGGCGCTCAGCCGAGAGCGCAACAACTCGTCCGGATCCTTCCGCGTGTTATCTGTCGAAGATTCTTCAATCTCGCTACGGTCGGTACGAGCGCAACGTTGTGGCAGCCATTTCAACAGCATGGCGAACAGCGTTTCGGGATCGATCGGTTTTGCGATGTGGTCGTTCATGCCGGCACGCACGGCCACTTGACGGTCTTCGTCAAAGGCATTGGCGGTCATTGCAAGGATGGGGATGTCGTTCCACCCCGGCAGTGTCCGGATGGCTCGTGTCGCATCGAGGCCGTCGAGATGCGGCATCTGAATGTCCATCAGTACCAGGTCGTAATGATTTTCGCGCGCCAGTTCCAGCGCGGCCATGCCGTCCTCAGCGACGTCCGCCGCCAAGCCCACGCTGTGCAGCAACTCAAGGGCGACTTCGCGATTGATGGAGTTGTCTTCAGCCAGCAGCAGGCGTGCGGAGCCAGTTCGCTCGCAAAGCTGCTTTTCCGCATCGGAAGGAGGTGTCACCGTCTGTGGCAGGATGCCATGGCCGCGTCGGACGCGAGAGGTGAACCAGAAGGTGCTGCCTTTCCCCGGCGTGCTCTCTGCTCCCGCCTGGCCGCCCATAAGTTCAGCCAGTCTTCGGGTGATGGAAAGCCCAAGACCCGTGCCGCCGAATTGGCGAGTGGTTGAAACGTCAGACTGTGTGAATGACTGGAACAAGCGGGCCAGACGCTCGGCATCGATGCCGATTCCGGTATCGCTGACCGTAAAGCGTATCAGCAGTTCATCACCCTGTTCCTCAACCAGCTGGGCTGCCAGCGTTATCTGGCCGTGCGTGGTGAATTTGAGTGCGTTGCCGGCGTAATTGAGGACGGCTTGGCGCAGGCGCATTACATCGCCACGGAGCTTGTTGGGTACGTCATTGGCAATAATGTGGATTTCCAGCCCCTTGGCGCGTGCTGTTTCACCTAGTATCGAGCGGACCTGGTCGAGTACGTCCGAGAGCGTGAAGTCACTGTGTTCCAGTTGCAGCTTGCCTGCTTCAATCTTGGAGATGTCGAGGATGTCGTTGATGATCGAAAGCAGGTGTTTCCCGGCGGCATCGATTTTGCGAAGACGATCCGCCTGACTCGGCGTGGCCTCGTTGCGCAGCAGGTGGGTCAGGCCAAGAATGGCATTGAGCGGCGTCCGGATTTCGTGCGACATGTTGCTGAGAAAGGCGCTCTTTGCTTCACTCGCCGCTTCGGCGTCTTTCTTTGCCGCAACGAGTTCGTTGGTTCTCTCGGCAACACGCGTTTCCAGGGCAGCGTTGAGTTCGCGAATCTCGACGATTCGACCTTCGACCGCGTCGGCCATGCGATTGAAATCTTCGCCGAGTTCGGTCAGTTCGTCGGAACCGCGCACAGGTACGCGCGCTTGATGGTCGCCGACCGCGACTCTTCGCGCGGTCTGGCGCAGCAATTGAATCCGGCGCAGGACAAATCGATCAATGAAGTAGCCCAGCGTCAGGAAGGATAACAACAGGGTCAGTCCATCGCGAATCAGGCGGGACTGGAAACGCTGGATTACATGGGCATCGTAGCGTTCCATTGGCAGCTTGATGCTCATCACACCACGAAGGTCGCCTTCCCGGTAATCAAAAGAGGCTCCTGCATAGGTCTTGCGGATGCTTTGCGGGGCATTTGCCTCGGCACCATGACACTGCAGACAGTAGCCTTCGATCCAGATCGGGGCTGTGTAGTGGAGCCAGCGCATTCCGTCGTCTTCGACAATTGGCTCCAGGCGTTCCTTGGCCGTCGGGTTGGCGCGGTAGTAATCCATGGCCGCCTTCTCGAACCTGTCTGCACGGTTCGCTGGGTTGCGCGGTCTGTCGGAAACGTTGTTGAACCGATAGCCGTTGTCGTTCCATTCCTTGTAATCGGCGGAAATCCGGCCCATCGCGTGAGCCGGCAGAAAGCCGACCGTGTCGTCTGTTACCGGCAGGCCGCTTTTGATGAACTGCCGGTGATAAATCCTGCGCGTGGCCATGAGGATGCCACGGATGGTGTGTACGTCGATTTCAAGTTCGGCTCGCTGATCGGCGTGAATTTTGCGCCAGGCGAACGCGAGATCCGTGCCCAGAATAACCACCAGGGTTATCCCGAGAACCATCCACATTCGTGTGCGCAGCTTCATGACAGGAGATCGTTTAAAAAATGATACTGGCGGGAGTTCGGGGCAAGAAGTGCCAGCACGGGCTGTCCGATAAAAGAACCTTCTCGGGAGCCAACTTCAGAATAGCAGCAAATTACCCTTCAAAATACCGCACGAATATTTTTTCTGTTGCATATGCCTCGGCACCGGCGTGTCTGTCAGGCCGGATTCGGTGTTTTGCGACACCGCCAGTGCCTTGATGGGTTTGCGCTTGGCCTTGTCGAGGTGAGGCTGAACTTGCTGGTCCGCCCGACCGGGCAGCTCCTTATCAGTGTTGCATGCCGGAAACCAGGTGCCGTGCCAGGTGCTTGTCCACCTTCAGAATATGGTTCAGGAGCCAGTCGCGCAGGAAACCCATCAGTTCGACACTGATGGCGGCCTGACCCGAGTCGAATTTCTTCTTGAAGGCGCTGACCTCGGCGACGAGCTTTTTGTGCTCGGCCAGATGCGCTTCGGCTTTCGGGTAGGCGTTTTGCTTCATCTGGTCTTCCTCGTAGGCGAAGTGCTTCACCGTGTAATCGACCAGTTCGTTGAGTACTCTCCCCATCGCTTGGGTGCCTTCGCCGGAGTGCATGGCGCCGTTGAGTTCGTTGGCGATTTCGACCAGGCGCTGGTGCTGTTCATCGATTCCTGAATGGCCGACGAACAAGGCGGGCGACCAATCGATCAGATTTTGCGTTGACGCGGATTTTTTCTGGATAGTGTGGTGACCATGGGCTTGCCCGAGATCAAAGCGACGCGTCATCTCGAAAAGGTCGGCTGCATCCTTTTCCAGTGCCTTGGCCGTTTCATGCGACTGACGGATGGCGGAATCGGCGCTGGAGGTCGATTGCGAAACCTGGTCCACCTGCTCGACAATCTCGCGAATGCGCCGGGCCTGCTCGGTGGTTGATCCGGCCAGTCGGTTCATCTTGTCGAGCGAGGTCATCGCGTGTTCTTCGATTTCGCGCAATGTCTGTGCGGCTCGGTCGGATTGTTCGACCCCGGCGGCGATGACCGGGGCGGCGGCATCCATTCCGGCGACGGCGCGGTTGGTGTCTTCTTCGATTGACTGGAGAAGGCGGGCGATGTCCCCCGTGCTGGCCGTTGTTCGCTCAGCGAGTTTCCGTACTTCGTCGGCCACGACGGCGAACCCGCGGCCCTGTTCTCCGGCGCGAGCAGCCTCGATTGCGGCATTGAGGGCGAGCAGGTTGGTTTGGTCGGCAATTTCCTTGATGACGGTCGCCATCCGGTTGATTTCCTGCATCCGTTCGACCAGCAGCAGTACCAGTCGCGAGGACTCGTTGACCCGCGTCGCGATGCTCTGCATGTCGGACGAGACCTGGCTGGCCAGATGGGCGCCGTCCTTCGAGCGACGGGCGACTTCCTGCGAACTGACTTCGGTTTCACTGGCCAGTGCGGTGACGGTTTCGACGCTGGAGGCCAGTTCGAGTACGCCATCGCGGGTGTTCTGAACCACCGAGTATTGCAGCTGCGTTGCGAGATTGATCTGATTCGATTCGGACGAGAGCTTTTCGAGGCTTGACTGGACATCCTGCGCGTTTTTCTCGATGCCTTGCAAAAGGCTGTACAGGCTGTTCTTCATTTCCTGGAAAGCGAAGAGCAGGCTGGAGGTGTCGTTGGGCTGCAGGGATATCTCGCCAGTCAGGTCGCCGTTGGCGATCTTTCGGGCCACGATGATTGCCTCACGCGGTTCGCCGCCCACCTGGTCGACAATGCTCCGCCGGATCAATTGACCGAGCACGATCAGAACAATGGTGGTGAAAAGGACAATGCCGCCGAGTTTGCCTGCCTCGGTATAGAACTCGTCATTCAGTTGGTTAACGTATACCCCGGTTCCGATGACCCAGCCCCAGGGTTCGAACAGTTTGACGTAGGAAACCTTGTCTTCGACCTTCTTCGTTTCGGGGTTCGTGCCAACATAGTCAACGTACCCTTGCTTTTGGCTCTTGACTGTCTTGACGAACTCCAGATAGATCGCTTTTCCCGACGGATCCTTGTTTTCGCTCTGGTTCGTGCCTTCGGTTTGCGGCCGGATCGGGTGCATGATGCTTGTCGGCTGCAGGTCGTTGAGCCAGAAATATTCAATCCCCTCGTAACGTGCCTTGCGCAGGCTTTCCTTGGCCAGCGTTTGCGCCTGCTCGAGAGGCATGGCGCCGGATTTGACCTGGTCATCGTAAAACGCCAACTGGGTATGGGCGTACTCGACCAGACTGCGGATTTTGATCTTCTGGCCGTCGATTACGCAATGGCGGAGGGAAATCAGCGCGAACGCGAAACCGAGGAGCAGACCGACCGCTCCGAAAGCGGCCAGCAGGAACATTCGGGTAGACAGCCTCATTCTTGAAAACATCGTGACATCCTAAAATTGTCTGAATCAACACGGGCAGAAGTTCGCGCCGGCGGAACTTTACCGGAGAGTGCGCCATGGCGTCACTGCTGTCATACGAGATTGCCCGCGAGTGTTGTATTTTTGATGTGAAAAAAAAGATGACATGTCAGTGCTGGTGCAGTGCCGTTTGCGCTGCCGACACGATCCGGCGTGTCAGTTCTTCAAGGAGTGAGGAGGCCGAGCGGGCATATTGCCAGTGCAACGGAACGTCCAGCGGGGTTTCGGCGACCAGTTCGACCAGACTGCCTTCCTGCAGGAGCGGGGCGATGAGCGCAACGGGATGCAGGCCCCATCCCATGCCGACGAGGGATGCTGTGACGAATGCTTGTGGTGACGGCAACGTATGCCGCGGCAGCTCGATGTGCCGGTGGCATTGGCGCTGGGCCCATCGCGTCTGCAACTCGTCCTTGTTGTTGAATACGAGGCTGGGCGCCTTTGCCAGGCTGCCGGCCCCAACTCCGTTGGGAAAATGGCGTTGCACAAAGGCCGGGCTGGCGGCGGCGACATAACGCATTGAGCCGAGTGACCGACTGTTGCACCCTGGCACCGGGCGGCCGGTGGCCGCCACCGTGCCAAGCACTTTGCCGCTACGCAACCATTCGGCGGTGCAGTCCTGATCGTCGACGGCAATGTCCAACAAAACCGGGGCGTCCGCGGCGAAGGCGGCGATCACCGGCGCGAACCAGGTGGCCAGGCTGTCGGCATTGACTGCGACCGGCAGCGACACCCGGATGGCGCTTTCCGGGGCGAGCGCCGGCACGGCTTCCTGCAGCTCCCGCTCCAGTAACATTACCCGCTCGACATGCTGGCAGAGCCGTTGCCCCATCGCTGTGGCCGTACAAGGCTGCCTGCGGACCACCAGCGCACAGCCGACGCGCTCTTCCAGCAGGCGAATGCGCTGCGAGATGGCCGAGGGCGTGACGTTCAGCGCGCGCGACGCGCGCTCGAAGCTTCCTTCGCGAACGACGGAAGACAGGGCAAGGAGAGATTGATAGTCGAGCACGAGATTAGAGGAGCTTAAGAAGCGTTAGAAAGGATAGTTTGTCTTGATTCTACCGGGCGGGCAATCTTGCGTCTCCTTGTTTTTGTCGAGAATTTTCCATGTTTCTTCCGGTCTTCCTCCATGGGCTCTCGCTGGGCTTGGGGCTCATCGTCGCCATCGGTGCCCAGAACGCCTTTGTGTTGCGGCAAGGGCTCCGCAACGAACATGTTCTCAGCGTCGTGACGTTTTGCGCGCTGGCTGACGCGGCCTTGATCAGCGCCGGTGTCATGGGCATGGCGCAGGTGCTTGAACAACATTCGGAGCTTGCGCGCGCTCTGGCTCTAGCCGGCGCTGCGTTCCTGACTGTATATGGCTGTCGGGCTTTCCAGCGAGCCGGGCTAGGGCTGCGCCTGAAGGCGTCCGTCGGCACTACAAGTCTTAGCCGCAGATCGGCGATCCTTCAGGCGGCGGCGTTTACTTTCCTGAACCCGCACGTCTACCTCGATACGGTGTTGCTGATGGGCGGCATCGGCGCTCAGCACGCGTCGCCTTCGCGTGAGTGGTTCATCCTCGGTGCGAGTACGGCTAGTCTGTGCTGGTTTCTTTTGCTCGGGTTTGGCGCTCGATCGCTTGCGCCGGTGTTCGGCCGCCCGCGCTCGTGGCAGGTGCTCGATGGACTGATTGGCTTAACCATGTGGGTATTGGCCGCGTTGCTGCTGCGCCACGTAACGATAGATATTTGAAAGGTGATCGGTTGCCGGCTTTGTCACGGCTCGTCGCATTGTCTTCTTCTTGTATGTAACGCGACAAACAATCGCTGGAAATAAGGTTATATAAAACAGCGTGTTGCGTTTTATTTTTGTGCTGGCACAACCATTGCTCATTGAAGGTCGGACAGACTCCGCGGAGATAAATGTGAGCGATGTGAGCCTTCAGACAACGGAAAACTCGGTTTTCATGGCGTCCCCGTCAGCGGGCGGCGGATGCAGTGCTGGCAGTTGCGGTTCGACATCGGCGCAGATGAACGCGCTACCGGATGACGTGCGTGCCAGGGTGCAGGACCACCCGTGCTATTCGGAAGACGCGCATCACTACTTTGCCAGGATGCATGCGGCGGTGGCACCGGCGTGCAATATTCAGTGCAACTACTGCAACCGCAAATACGATTGCGCCAACGAATCGCGACCCGGTGTCGTTTCGGAAGTGCTGACGCCGGAGCAGGCGGTAAAGAAGACGCTGGCCGTGGCAGCGCACATTCCCCAGTTGTCGGTACTCGGCATTGCCGGCCCTGGCGACCCTTTGGCCAATCCTCAGCGCACCTTTGCCACCTTCCGTCAATTGGCCGAGAAGGCGCCGGACATCAAGCTCTGTGTGTCGACCAACGGCTTGGCTTTGCCCGAATGCGTCGACGAACTGGCGAAGCACAACATCGAACATGTCACGATCACCATCAACTGCGTCGATCCGGAGATCGGCGCAAAGATCTATCCATGGATCTTCTGGAAGAACAAGCGCATTCGCGGCCGCGCTGCAGCGGAAATCCTCATCGCCCAGCAACAGAAGGGGCTGGAGATGCTGGTGGCGCGCGGGATTCTGGTCAAGGTCAATTCGGTGATGATTCCCGGCGTCAACGACGAACATCTCAAGGAGGTCTCGCGCATCGTCAAGGCCAAGGGCGCCTTCCTGCACAACGTGATGCCGCTGATCGCCGAACCCGAACACGGAACCTACTTCGGCCTCATGGGGCAACGTAGCCCGACGTCGGCGGAGCTTAAAGAACTGCAGGACGCCTGCGAAGGCGACATGAACATGATGCGCCATTGCCGCCAGTGTCGTGCCGACGCGGTGGGCCTGCTCGGCGAGGACCGTGGTTCTGAATTTACGCTGGAGAAAGTCGACGCGATGGAAATCGACCATGAGGCGGCACTGGCCCGTCGCATGGAGTTTCGTGCCAAGGCCAACGCCGAGTTGGCGGCGAAGCGGGCACGCGCCCACGCTACACCGCTGGGGGCACACGTCATCACGCTGCATCGCCCGGCACGCAAGCCGCAGGGCCGACCCGTGCTGATGGCAGTGGCGACAAAGGGCAGCGGCGTGGTCAACGAGCATTTCGGCTACGCGCGCGAGTTTTTGGTCTACGAGGCGACCGAATCAGGCGCGCAGTTGGTCGGCCATCGGCGGACCGACAAGTATTGCGGTGGTAGCGAGAGCTGCGGTGACGGCGAGTCGCGCATCGAGCGCATCGTCCGGGCGCTGGAAGGCTGCGAAGTAGTGCTTTGCTCGCGCATCGGCTACGAACCTTGGAGCAGGCTGGAAGCGGCGGGTATCCGACCGGATGCCGAGCATGCCATGGAACAGATCGAGGATGCAGTAATGGCTGTCTGGCGCGGCATGCTGGATTCCGGAAAGTTGACTACCGCCAGCGCCTCCGGCCGCTGCGCATGAACGAACCGCACGGAGGATAGGGAATGGCATTTCGAATCGTCGCCAGTTGCGTGAATTGCTTCGCCTGCGAGCCGGTCTGCCCGAACGGTGCCGTCCGGGAGGCCAGACCGCATTTCGTGATCGACTCGGGAAAATGTACCGAGTGCCTGGGCGATTTCGACGAGGCCCAGTGCGCGGCGATCTGTCCGGTCGAAGGGGCCATTGTCGACGCGCTTGGGGCTCCACTGAATCCACCCGGGTCGCTGACCGGTATTCCGCCCGAGCAACTTGCAGCAATGCAGGCTGCCGTGCAGTCCAAAATCGCGGCGCCGTAGGGGCCTTGGTATGTCGGAGATCCCCGTGATCGAGAGGGTCCGTCGCGGCGACGCCGTGGAAATTGCGCCGGGCGTGCATTGGATCGGCGCGCTTGATCCCGGCTTGCGCACCTTCGACATCATCCTCAAGACGGCCAACGGCACCACCTACAACGCATACGCCGTGCGCGGCAAGAAGGGCGTGGCGATCATCGATACGGTGAAAGCGTGCTATGCCGACGAATTTTTTCGCCGGATAGAGTCAATCGCCCGCTATGACGAGATTCGCGCCATCGTCCTCAATCACATGGAGCCGGACCACTCGGGGGCGTTGCCGGAACTGCTGCGTCGGGCGCCGCAGGCCAGGCTGTACATTTCCAGCCGTGGGCGGCCGATGCTCAAGGGCTTGCTCCACGGCGAGCAACTCGACTTCACGCCGGTGACCACGGGCGATACCGTGGATCTCGGTGGGCGTTCACTTTCTTTCATTCAGACGCCGTATCTACACTGGCCGGACACACAGTGCACGTGGCTCGACGACGCCGGCCTGCTGTTTTCCGGTGACGTTTTCGGTTGCCATTACTGCGACTCGCGTCTGTTCAATGATTCTGTTGGCGACTTCCGCTTTTCGTTTGACTATTACTACGCGCACATCATGCGCCCCTTCCGCAGCTATGTGCTCGACGCGCTGGAACTGCTCGAACCATTGCCGATACGTATGCTCGCACCGTCGCACGGGCCGATGCTGCGTGACAATCCGCGACATTATCTGCAGCGCTACCGTGATCTATCGGTCCCGGCCCTGAGAAACGAGGCGGGCGACGTCAAGACGCTGTTGATCTTTTATCTCTCCGCGTACGGCAGCACCCGCGCCATGGCCGAGGCCATCGCCGCCGGGGCTGAAGAAGCCGGTGGCGTGCGTGTTTCTTTGTTCGACATCGAAGGCGGGGACTTGTCTCCCTTCGTTGATCTCGTTGAGGAAGCCGATGGTCTTCTGTTTGGAAGCCCCACGATCAACGGTGACGCGGTCAAGCCAGTCTGGGATCTGCTGTCGTCGCTTACGACGGTCAGCGTGCGCGGCAAGATTGGCGGGGCGTTCGGCTCCTACGGATGGACCGGTGAAGCCGTCGGTATGGTCGAGGATCGCCTGCGCGGACTAAAGTTGCGCATCCCGGTGAAGGGTGAACGTGCCAGGCTGATTCCCACGGCCGCAGAATTAGACGCCTGTCAGGCCTTCGGCCGAACGCTTGCCGGCCACCTGACCGGTACCGTGAAAAACCAGATCATCGACATGGCCGCGCTGGCCTGAAAGGAGAACCATGCCCAAGGCAAACGTAACCTTCGAGGACGTTAATGTCACCGTCTCCGTTCCCGCTGGAACGCGGCTGATCGAAGTTTCGGAAAAGGTCGGCGCCGGCATCACCTATGGCTGCCGTGAGGGCGAGTGCTGCACCTGCCTGACCAAGGTAGTTTCTGGTTACGAGAATCTTGCCGCCCCCTCGTCGTTGGAGGATCAGGTGCTCAAGGACAACCTCGTGCCGCGACACCACCGTCTGGCCTGCCAGGCGCAGGTGCTGAAGGGAGACGTGGTCGTACGTCCCGCCTGATTTTTTCAACGCCACACCCACCAGGAGTCACCCATGCCTACCGTTACCTTCAGCAGCAAGTTGCACAAGGACAAAACCGTTTATGCCGTTGCCGGCAGTCACCGCAAGACTATTCTTGAACTCGCCAAGGAAAATCATGTGCCGATCGATTTCAGTTGCGGTGACGGCGAGTGCGGAACCTGTCTCGTCAAGGTCTTTCCGCTCGACCGGAAAAAACGCATGGCGCATCCGTTGACCGATCACGAGATCGAAGTTCTCAAGGATATGGGCAAGATTTCCAAGGAGGAAATTGAACAGATGCTGGTTGACGACCTGATGCCCAACGAGTGGCGCCTCGCTTGTCAGATGGTGTTGCGCGACGAGGATCTGCTTGTCGAATACCCGAGCCGTTAGGACGGCAGGAGGCTAGCCTTATTCTGCAGCCAGAAGCCAGCAACGCACTGATCCCCCGCGCCGAAGCCGCTTACCTTGGCTTGGCTATCGGCGACGCGCTTGGGGCGACGGTGGAATTCATGACGCCGCGCGAGATCGATCGTGACTTGCACGGCGGGGGCTGGCTTAACCTCAAACCGGGGCATGTCACCGATGATACGACGATGGCACTCGCCCTCGGTGCGGCGATCATCGCCGATGGCGGCGAGGTTAACGCCCTTTCCTGCGCCCATGCCTTCGACGGATGGATGCGCGGCAAACCGGTCGATATCGGCAATACCGTACGGCGCAACCTGATCGCGTTCCGCCGCACGGGTAACCCGGAGGCGCCGCTGTCGGAATTCGACGCGGGCAACGGGGCGGCGATGCGCATCGTGCCCGTGGCGCTAGCCAGCCTGGGTGAGAACGAGGAAGGCGTGCGTGCGGCGGTACGCGCCCAGTCGCACGTCACCCACAACAACCCGGTATCCGATGCGGCATGCGATCTCATCGTCTTTTCCGTCATCGACTTCCTCCGCGGTGAGCCGCTGCGGCAGGTTTATCGTCGGCGTATCGCACCGATGGTCGAGGCGTACCCGGCTTTTGCCTATCGTCATAACCGGCGCCGTGAAAACCCCAGTGGCTGGATCGTCGAAACCATGCAGGCCGTGTTGCAGGCACTGCTGGATACAAGCACGTTTGAGGAATGCCTGATTGATGTGGTCAATCGCGGCGGCGATGCCGATACCACAGGCGCCATCGCCGGGATGCTGGCCGGGGCGATGTACGGAATCGAGTCAATTCCCTCGCGCTGGCTGCGGGCGCTCGATCCAGCGGTTTCCCGTGCGTGCCGTGAGCAGGCGAGGGCGCTTGTCGAAAGATCTCTTGTCGGGCGTAGCCGTGAAGCCGCGTGAAATGACATCGGGTAGCTAGGCCTGACGCTTCGGCGCATATGCCGAGAGAAAAATATCTGCCAGAAATTTTCTCTCTAGAGGGAATGTCTACGTGGGGTATTTGCTCAAAATCATCTGTTTGCGCTTCGCGGTTGAGCCCCCCGTTGTTTGCCCAACGTGATTGCGTGAGCTAGTCTGAAATGGTTGAGCTCGCGGGATCGTGTTGGAAATCGATTTGGATAATGACAAGAAGCGGATGCCGAATGGGATTTACGCGTTAGCGCGTTGGACCAAGGCGTCACGTTGATAGAGATGACGTGTATATTGGTTGCACGTTCGAAACAGTCGGTGTCGAAGAACAGTCTGGAATGATAATGAAACGACTTCTTTCTCTCCGTGTTTTCTGTATTAGCACGTCCATTCTGATCAGCAGTTTCGCGATGTTTTCCGCCGGCGCGATGGCGAATGAAATAAGGCTTGGTGGTACCGGCAACGCACTGGGGACGATGCGCCTGATGGGTGAAGCCTTTTCCGCCCACTACCCCGCCGTGAAGGTCACCGTACTGGAAAGCATCGGTTCCAGCGGTGCAATCAGGGCGGTGCCCAAAGGAGCCATCGATATCGGCCTTTCGTCGCGACCGCTCTCTGATAAAGAGCGTGCGGCTGGTATTGAGAACACGGAATATGCCAGGACCGTGAGCGTGCTGGCGGTTTCGACCAAGGCAAAGGTTACCGAGATTACCCGCGGCGAGCTTGCCAATGTCTTCAATGGAAAACTGACTACCTGGCCGGATGGTATGCGTATTCGGCCTGTTCTACGCCAGCCGGGCGATGACAATACGAAGCAGTTAAAAGCCGTCTCAGCGGCGATCGAGAAGGCTCTCATGGTGGCGGAAAAGCGTGAGGGGTTGGCGTTTGCCGTGACAGACCAGGATTCCGCAGAAAAAATCGAGAGTATTCCCGGTGCGATTGGTACCTCTACGCTTGCCTTGATCAAGTCTGAAGGCCGTGCCTTGCGCGCACTGAAACTGGACGGCGTGGAACCCACGGAGGAAAATTGTGCCAGTGGTGCCTATCCCTCGCCGTTGATCAAGCACTTCTATTTTATTACCCAGAAAGCACCGTCGGCCCTGGTGTTGCAGTTCATCGCATTTGTGAATTCGCCCGCCGGGCTGGAGGTGTTGTCGAAAAACGGGCAATGGCGCCCTTGAAATCGTGTTTGGCGAACTGACGCTGACGCGATATGTCATCCCAAAATCACAATAATGCAACGGCCATCATCAGCGGCATGGCCATCTTTGTCGCCGTTCTGGTGGCAGTCAGCCTGCCTGCCGCTTATCTGCTGACATCTCTTTCCAGTGAGGCTACCGAACTGGAGTTCAAAGCCCGCGTGAAGGCGTCCGCCCTCAGCGGACTGATCGCCACAAGTCCCGATGTATGGATGTTTGCCGAGAATCGCATGCAGGGCTTGATTTCACGCGAGCCGGTGCCGTTGCCCGACGAATTTGTGCAAGTCATGGACGCGTCGGGAAGCCACTTGGTGCAAGCCGGGTCACCCGCGACTCCCCCGGTGCTGGGGCGCAGCTATACGTTGTTTGATGCGGACAAACCGGTTGGTCAGGTCATCGTCACACGTTCGCAGCGTGGCTTGGTGATCAACACGTTCTATGTTGCCTTGGGCGGTGTGCTCCTCGGGGCTTTTGTGTTTGTGATCATGCGGATGCTGCCGTTGCGCGCACTGGATCGAGTCACGAGTGCGCTCGTCGAAGAAAAGGAGCGCGCTGATCTGCGCACGATCGAACTGTCACAGGCGCTTGAGGTTGCCAAGGTTGCGGATCAGACAAAGGATGCCTTCCTCGCCAACATAAGCCATGAACTGCGCACACCGCTGAGTGCCGTGATCGGGATGGCGAATCTGGCACAGGGCATCAGCACTGACCCGAAGCTGCGTGATTATCTGGAGAAAATCGTCGCCTCCGGAAAACACCTCAATCACATCATCAACGAACTGATGGACCTGTCCAAGATTTCTGCCGGCCGCATGGAGCTGGAGATCATTTCATTCAGTCTGCGTTCCGTGGTTGCGCATGTCGAGTCGGTGATGGCAAATCGCGTCGCAGAAAAGCGACTGACCATGGTCGCGATGGTGGACGAGGCGGTTCCCGACGTATTGCTGGGCGACCCTACCCGGGTTGCGCAAATATTCCTCAACCTGATTAGCAATGCGATCAAATTTACCCACGCAGGGAAAATCGCAGTCCGCGTCCGCCTGCAAGCGAGTGAGGGAAACCGGGTCTGTCTTGAGATCGATTTTGAGGATACTGGCATCGGCATGGGGCCTGAGAGTTTGAAGCAGCTGTTCAAGCCTTTCTCCCAGGCCGACGCTTCGGTGAGTCGCAAGTACGGCGGCACCGGCCTTGGTTTGACCATCAGTCGGAGTTTGGCCGAAATGATGGGCGGCGACATCAGTGTCTCCAGCATTGAAGGCCGTGGGACGACCTTCAAGGTCAGAATCTGGCTCGGTCTCGGTAATGCCGCAGACCTGCTGGTTGCCGATTCGACCACAGAGGATGCTTTGCCGCAGCATTACCGGGACGTCCGTGTTCTTGTCGTCGAGGATCAGCCGCTCAATCGTGAAATCGTCGACGCTTTACTGATCTCCGTTGGCATTACCCCGAGCATGGTAGAGAATGGTCAAGAAGCCCTCGACATCCTTACGGAGTGCGGCCCCGACCTCTTTGACCTGATCCTGATGGATATCCAGATGCCGACGATGGATGGCCTTTCCGCCACACGCATGTTGCGCAGTCGCCCCGAATTCGCGCAACTTCCCATCATCGGCATGACTGCCCACACCATGGCGCACGAGCAGAGAGTCAGCGCCGAGGCGGGAATGAGTGACCATATCGGCAAGCCCTTCGACAACGCCAGCTTCTATCGCACTCTGGCCAGATGGATACCCAAGGAAAAGCAAGATCGGCCGCGTGTACAAGAAGGGTTCGATACGCCCCCAACCCCCTCAAGGACACTGGACGAACTCCGTACCCTGCGCGGGGTTGATGTCGAAGCCGCAATAAGTCGTTGGGGGGGGAAGGAAGAGCGTTATCGGCACTGGCTGGCAGACTTTGAGGCGACGGCAGGCAAAGTCCCCGATGCGATTCGAGATGATGTTGCCTCCGGCCGTTGGGATGCTGCGGCTATAACGGCACATACGTTCAAGGGGCGTCTCGGTACGCTGGGAATGACCGAGCTACACGCTTTCGTTTTGGAGTTGGAAGCAGCGCTGCGTCATTGCGAGCCTGTCGACGATCTCCTCCACAAACTGGAGCAGTCGATTGACGATATGCGTGGCCTGCTGAGACAAGTCCTGTAATCGCGCTTGTCAGTCTCAGTTAGCTGTTTTTGCGGCACAGGTCTTGTGGAGCTACGTGACCCATGCCGTCTTGGGGATTACTGAGGCCGCTCGTCGCGGGGCGGGCGTTCGGGCAGGAACACGAGCTGACAGGAGCCCTTGATCGTGCGGCCGTCGGGCGTGGTCGTTTCAACCGCAGTGCCCGGCGCCTTGTCCTTGCACAGGCTGGCGTCGAAGTGGGGCGGCGGGCCCTTGTGGTCGCGCGAGGACGGTGGCAGGCCTTCGTGGGCGCAGGCGGTGTAGGCGAAGGTCGATGCAAGGATCAGTAACGAGGGGCGAAGGGGAAGCATGAGTTTTTTCTCCACAGAATGGTCGATATCGGGCAATGCCGTGTGACCATTCTGTGGCGAGTCTCTGTAAATGGCGTTAAACCGGAAGTCGATTACCGGGATTTACCCATGGTACTACTGGTAACGCAGCGCCTCGATCGGATCGAGCGCCGAGGCCTTGCGCGCCGGATAGAAGCCGAAAAACACCCCGACGCCGGTAGCGACGGCAAAGGCTACGAGGACAGCGCCACCGGAGATGACGATGACCATGTCGGTGAGCCGGTTCACCAGCAGCGCGCCACCGGTACCGAGTACCAGGCCGATCAGGCATCCGGTGACGGAAAGCATGATCGCTTCGAGAAGAAACTGCGCGAGGATGTCCTTCTTGCGTGCGCCGATGGCCATTCGGACCCCAATCTCCCGCGTCCGCTCGGTTACCGAGACGAGCATGATGTTCATGATGCCGATGCCGCCGACGAGCAGCGAGACCGAGGCGATGGCGCCAAGCAGCATGGACATCACGCGCGTGGTCTCGGCGGCGGTGTCTGCCGCCGCGGCAAGGTTGCGGATGTAGAAGTCGTTATCCTGCTCCTCTCGCAAGCGGTGGCGCTGGCGGAGAAGAGCGGTTACGGATTTCTCGACGAGCGGCATGGCTTCCGCCGACGCCGCCTTGACCATGATCACGCGGACCGAGCCGGCGAACGGCACGCCGAAGACTTTTCGCTGAGCCGTTGAGAGCGGGATGATGATGGTGTCGTCCTGATCGCGTCCGTCGAGGTTCTGCCCCTTCGAAGCCAGGGTGCCAATGACCTCGAACGGGGTGTTCTGCAGCCGGATGGTCTTGCCGACGGGCTCTTCGCCCGGGGCGAACAGGTTTTCGATTACCGTCTTGCCGAGCAGCGCCACGCGAGTGGCCGAACGAACATCTTCCTCGGAAAAGGTCGAACCGCTGTCCAGCGCCCAGGAGCGTGCATCGAGGTACGAGGGTGTGCTGCCGACGACGACGGCGTTCCAGTTCTTTGCGCCGTAAATCAGTTGCCGTGTCCCTTGATGTACCGGCGCCACGGTGACGACGTCGTCGAGTTCGCCAATGGCGTCGGCGTCGCCAAGGCGCAGCGTGAAGCCGTAGCCGCCGCCGGTGCGCACGCCGGACGACTGCGTCCAGCCGGCGATGATCACGTAGAGGTTGCTGCCCATGGTGCTGATCGTCTGCGCGACGGCATATTGCGCGCCCTGGCCGATGGCCATCATCAGCACCACCGAACCGACGCCGATGACCATTCCGAGCATCGTCAGCGCCGTACGCAGCTTGTTCGAGCCCATGGCGTGCCAGGCTTCGCCCAACATCGGCTTCAGCATGGCTGGGCGCTCCGCTGTGGTGTGGCCAGATCGCTCACGATCAGGCCGTCCAGAAACCGCACCTGTCGTTTTGCATGATCGGCGATGTCGTGTTCGTGAGTGACGAGCACGATGGTGATGCCTTCGTCGTTGAGCTCGCGGAATAGCGCCATGATCTCCTCGCTGGTGTGGCTGTCGAGATTTCCGGTCGGTTCGTCGGCGAGGATCAGGCTCGGCGAATTGATCAGGGCGCGGGCGATGGCGACGCGCTGCTGCTGGCCGCCGGAGATGCGCGCGGGCAGCGACGCGGCGTAGCGTTCGAGGCCAACCTTCGCCAGCATTTCACGCGCTTTTTTTCGCCGTGGTTCTCGTTCGACATGGGCATAGACCAGGGGCAGCCCGACGTTGTCCTCCAACGACATGCGCGGCAGCAGGTTGAAACCCTGGAAGACGAAGCCGATCGTCCGGTTGCGCAGGACAGCCTGTTCGTCGCTTTGCAGGTGCGCGATGTTGCGACCAACGAGGTAATAGTCACCGATTGTCGGCGTGTCGAGGCAGCCGAGCAGGTTCATGAAGGTCGATTTGCCGGAACCGGAGGGGCCCATGATTGCCACATATTCGCCGCGACGGATCGTCAGATCTACGCCCTTCAGCGCCGGGAACGGTCCCGCAGGCGTGACGTACGACTTGCCGAGGCCAACGACGCGGATGACCTCGTCGGGTGCGTTCTCAGTCATCAGAACAGTCTCATGCCGACGCTGCTCGGCTTGGTTGCAGCGGTTGGCGCCTCACTGACGACGAGGGTCTCGCCCGCCTTCAGTTCGCCACCGACGATTTCCGTATTGCGGTTGTCGGTGATGCCGAGTTGCACGCTTACCGGCCGGATCGTACGGCCCTCGACGACGTAAATCCGGCCGCTCGATGTGCCTTGTGCGTCGCGCTTCCTGCCGCGGCTTTTGCCTTCGCCGCCACCATTTCGCGTGCTCTGGCCGTTGGTCGTTTGCACCTCTGTTCCCTTGGCTTGTGGCGTGGCCTCGGCGGGCTTGAAGCGTAGCGCGGCGTTGGGCACCAGCAGCACGTCCTTGCGCTGCGCTACGCCAATATTGACGTACGCGGTCATGCCCGGGAGCAGGATGTGATCGGGGTTTTCCAGCGATACTCGCACGTTGTAGGTGACGACATTCTGCGTCGTCGTTGGGTTCATGCGGATCTGCTGAACTTCGCCGGTGAAATTGCGGTCGGGGAAAGCATCTACGGTGAAGCGGACCTTCTGGCCTTCCCTGATCTTGCCGATGTCGGCCTCGGCAAAGCTTGAGTCGATGCGCATCTCGGAGAGATCCTGAGCGATCTTGATCAGCGTCGGTGTCTGGTAGCTGGCGGCGACTGTCTGGCCGAGGTCGACGACCCGGTCGATGACGATGCCTGAGACCGGTGAGCGAATCACCGTATAACCGAGGTTTACCTGATCCTTGTCGGCGGCGGCGCGGGCCTGCGCCAGTTGCGCCTCGGCCGACCGGCGGGCCTGGACGGCCTGGTCGAGCTCCTGGCGCGAGACGTACTCCTGGGCGAATAGCGCCTTCATGCGCGCTTCGTTCGCCCGTGCGAGGTCGAGCGCCGCGGCGACGTTACCGACATTGGCCGCCGACTGGCGGGCCTGCGCGGCGAGCAGCGAGTGATCGAGTTCGAGCAAGGGTTGTCCCTTTTCAACCTTGTCGTTGAAATCGACGTACAACTTTGTCACCGTGCCGGAGACCTGCGTGCCGACGTTGACCAGCACGATCGGGTTGAGCGTGCCGTTGGCCGATACGGTTTGCGTTATGTCGCCTTTCTCGACGACCTGCAGCCGATAGCGGTTCTCTGGCGCCAGGGCCTGGTTGTCGCGCCAATGGACGTAGCCGCCGGCCGCCGCGGCGATGGTGATCATTACGAGCAGGGAGTTTCTCAGGATCGGTTTCATGGGATGGGAATGTCGGCAGCGGGATTCAGCAAGCGGTTGTCGAGGGTGCCTACGGCTTTGGCCAGCGCGGCGCGGGAAACCTGCCAGTCGAGCGCGGCTTGGATCCGCTGGACGCGGGCGGAAGCGAGGGCACTCTGTGCGTTGAGTACGTCGATGATGGTCCCGACGCCGGCCTTGTAGCGGCCGAGTGCGACACGTTCAGACTGCGCGGCACTGGCCAGCAAGTCGTCGGTGGTACGGATCGTCTGCGTGGCCGTGATCAGACTCTGGTAGCCCGTCCATACGTCGAGTGCAACCTGCTGACGCAAAGCCTCGCGCTGGGCAGTGACGTTGTCGATGCGGGCCTCTGCGGCGCGTACGCGGTAAGTCGTTTCAAAGCCGGAAAACAGTGGCAGCGTCAGCGTGAGGCCAATTGCGTTGCTGTTTGTACTGATGCTGCCGGTGTCCTGCCAGGTCGGCCCGGTACTCAGCGAAAGCGTCGGCCGGCCGGCGGCGCGCGCGTAGTCGGCGCTGGCTTGTGCCGCGCGTACCTGCGACTCGGCGGCCAGCAAGTCGGGGCGGCGGGAACGGGCCTCGGCGATCAGCGCGTCGACGTCCCGTTCGAACGTCGTTTCCGGCACGGCGCGGGGAATCTCGTCCAGACGCAGCGGTGTACTGGCGTCGAGGCCGATGACGTTGGCCAGAGTGCCCAGCGTCGTCTTCACCGTGCCTTCGGCCTTGATGCGTGCGAGGACGGCCTGCGACCAGGCGGTTTGTGCCTGCAGCCGGTCGGCCGGTGTCGCCGTGCCGACGCGATAGCGGGTCTCGGCCGCGGTCAGGCTCTCGCGGCTGGCCCTTTCCGATTCCTGTGTGGCGATCAGCGCGGCCCGTGCAGCCTGGGCGTTGTAGTAGGACTGCAGCGCCGACAGGAAGATCGTCTGAACCGTGGCGTCGAGCGTTGACGAGGCAGCGAGCAGCAGTTGGCGGGCGTTTTCGAGGTTCGCATCGCGGGCGCCGAAATCGTAGAGCAGCCAGGAAAGTGTCAGTGCCGTGGTGCGCTGGTCGGTGCTGTTGCCGTCGGTCCGCGAATGCGTCGCCGTAATCTTGCCGTCGAGATTAGGCAGATAGGCGGCGCGTGCAATGCCAACCTCTGCCGCCTGTACTCGCGCACTGGCCCAGGATTCGTGCGTTTTCGGGTTGCGGCAGAGCGCCTGATCGACAACGTCCAGCACACTGTATACCGCATCGACGGAGAGCGACTTGCAGGGGGTGAAAGTCGTGTCTGTCAGTTCGAGTCGGGGCGCTGGCGGTGTGATGGCGGCCGTGTCAAACGGGTCGGCAGGTTTCTGCGCCATTGCTTCGGCCGTCAGCAAGATCGCTACGGTAGCTACGACAATCAGCGAATGGCGTGTGCGGCTTAATCTCATTGAATCCGAGCCCCGAAGCAGTTTTCCGCTAGTATAGCGGCCCCCATCCTTTACGACCTTTTACGGGCGACGGCGCGTGTTAGAAACTGTTTCAGCGTCGGTGATCCCGCCTGTACCGGAACTTTCATGGCGCTCAAGGCAACCATTTTCAAGGCCGACCTGTCGGTCGCCGATCTCGACCGCAACGTCTATGCGGATTTCTCGCTCACCCTGGCACAGCATCCGTCAGAAAACGATACACGGATGATGGTCCGTCTTCTGGCCTTCATGCTCTTTGCCGACGAGCGCCTGGAGTTCGGGAAGGGGCTGTCAACCGACGACGAACCGGACCTGTGGCTGAAGGATCTCACTGGTGCGATTGACTTGTGGATTTACGTTGGGCAGCTGGACGAGCGCTGGCTCCGGAAAGCGTCCGGGCGAGCCGGGCGCGTCGTGGTCCTTGCCTTCGGCGACCGGGCGACTGACGTGTGGTGGGAGCAGAATCGCGCGACATTGCAAAAACTGTCGAACCTGACCGTTCTCCGGATTACCGGTGACGAAGCTCAGGCGCTTGGCCAATTGGCGAAGCGCTCGATGGCGCTGCAATGCATGATCCAGGACGGCGAGGTCATGATCACGGGCGGTGAAGACACCTTGCGCATCGCACCCGGAAAACTGTCGAATTGATGGTGATTGTCTGAATGAAATTCCCTTCGCTTCGGCCATCCGGTAGACTCTCGGTTTTGTCTGCCTGGCCGGATTTTCGGTGTCCGGTCGTCGAGTCTTCCTCATGAACTACGTGTTGGATATTTTGCCCCCGCTGTTGCAAGGCACCGGGGTTACGCTGAAGGTCTTCCTCATCACGCTGGTGCTTTCCGTGCCGTTCGGGCTGGCGCTGGCGCTGATGCGCATCTCCCGCTTCAAGGCGCTCGGCACGCTGGTCAACGGCTATATCTGGCTGATGCGCGGCACGCCGCTGATGCTGCAGATGCTCTTCATCTACTTCGCGCTGCCGTTCGTGCCGGTGATCGGCATCAGCCTGCCCGATTTCCCGGCGGCAATCGTCGCCTTCGTGCTCAATTACGCCGCTTACTTTGCCGAGATCTTCCGTGCCGGCATCCAGTCGATCGATCGTGGGCAATACGAAGGTGCGCGCGTGCTCGGGCTGACCTACGCACAGACCATGCGACGCATCGTGCTGCCGCAAGTAGTCAAGCGCATCCTGCCGCCGATCAGCAACGAGACGATTACGCTGGTGAAGGACACCTCGCTGATCTACGTTCTGGCGATGAACGATCTTTTGCGTGCGGCGCGTGGCATCGTCCAGCGCGATTTCACAACGACGCCGTTCATCGTCGCCGCTGCCTTCTACCTGATCATGACCCTGGTGCTGACCTACGGCTTCCAGCGGCTGGAAAAGAAATACGCCGTCTATGATGAATGATCCGATGATCCGTGCCGTCGACGTGCACAAGCATTTTGGCCCGGTGGAGGTCCTCAAGGGCGTCTCGCTGGAGGTTGGCAAAGGCGAGGTGATTGCCATCATCGGCCCGTCGGGGTCGGGCAAGAGCACCTTCCTGCGCTGCCTGATCCATCTCGAAACGGTGCATCGCGGCACCATCGCGATCGAGGGCGAGGAACTGGTTTCGACTGACGCCGCCGGGCATTGTCATTACGTGCCGGACGGCGAAGTCCGCCGCATCTGCGGCAAGATGGGCATGGTCTTCCAGCACTTCAACCTGTTCCCCCACCTGACCGTGCTGCAGAACATCATCGAAGCGCCGATGACGGTCAAGGGCATGCGCCGCAACGAGATCGTGCCAAAGGCTGAAGCGTTGCTGAAGAAAGTCGGGCTGCTGGAAAAGCGCGACGCGTATCCGTCACGCCTGTCGGGCGGGCAGAAACAGCGGGTGGCTATCGCCCGCGCGCTGGCGATGGAGCCCGACATCATGCTCTTCGACGAGCCGACCTCGGCGCTCGATCCCGAGTTGACCGGCGAGGTGCTGCGCACGATGCGCGAGCTTGCCGACGAGCACATGACCATGGTTGTCGTCACGCATGAAATGGGCTTCGCCCGCGAGGTCGCCAGCCGCGTGATCTTCATGGACGAGGGCAACATCGTCGAATCGCGGCCGGCACGTGAAATGTTCGCGAGCCCCGAGCATCCCCGTACACGGGCGTTTCTGGAAAACATGCTGTAGTGCCTTCGCTCACCGACGTTTTTGCTCCGGACGGCCTGCTCGCCGGAAACATTCCGGGTTACCGGCTGCGGCCGCAGCAACTGGAAATGGCCGAGCGCATCGCGGCGGCGATTGCCGGCAACAAGGTGCTCGTCGCCGAAGCAGGTACGGGTACCGGCAAGACCTTTGCCTATCTCGTCCCCGCGCTGCTTTCCGGCGGCAAGGTGATCGTCTCCACAGGCACCAAGAACCTGCAGGATCAGCTGTTCGCGAAGGACATCCCGACCGTGCGCAAGGTGCTTGGCTCGCCTGTGCAGGTGGCGCTGCTGAAGGGGCGGGCGAACTACGTCTGCCACTACCATCTGGATCGGGCGCAGGCCGACGGCCGTTTCTTTTCGCGTGAGGATGCGGCCGATGCGGCGCGCGTCGCCCGTTTCGCCAAGCAGACGAAGACCGGCGACAAGGCCGAGTGCGGCGAGGTCTCGGAGAACTCACCGGTCTGGAACATGGTCACCTCGACCCGCGAGAACTGCCTCGGGCAGGACTGTCCACACAACAAGGAATGCTTCGTCCTCGCCGCGCGCCGCGAGGCGCTGGCTGCGGATCTGGTGGTCGTGAATCACCACCTGTTCTTCGCGGACGTGATGCTCCGTGACGAAGGCACGGCCGAACTGCTGCCGGCGTGCAACACGGTGATCTTCGACGAGGCTCATCAGTTGCCCGAGACCGCCAGCCTGTTCTTCGGCAACAACGTGTCGACCGCGCAGGTGCTCGACCTCGCCCGTGATGCCAAGGTCGAAGGCTTGGCTGGCGCACGCGACTGTCTCGACTTGCCCAAGGTCTGTGGCGTCGTCGAGAAGGCGGCGAAGGACTTGCGCCTGACGCTGCCGGTCGAACCGGCGCGCTTCTCGCTCACGCAGCTTGAGGAGCGCTCGGGATTCGACAACAACCTCGTCGGGCTGATTCGTGAACTCGATGTATTCACGGCGCTGCTGGAAACGCAGGCGCAGCGTTCGGAAGGATTGGAAAACTGCTGGCGCCGCGCCGGCGAACTGGTGGCCCAGCTGCGTCGCTGGCAGACTGGGGCCGACAAGGATTACGTCCGCTGGGGCGAGACCTACACGCATTCGCTGCAGCTGAACGCCACGCCGCTGGTCATCGCCAACATCATGCAGAAGCAGATGAGCGGCCATCCGCGCGCCTGGGTCTTTACCTCGGCGACACTGGCCGTGCAGAAGGACTTCGGCCATTACTGCGCAGAGATGGGGCTGGTGGACGCGGAATCGGCGTCGTGGGACAGCCCCTTCGATTACGGGCAACAGGCCGTGCTCTACGCGCCGACCGGATTGCCAGAACCGAATACCTTCACCTACACCGAGGCCGTGATCAAGGCGGCGTTCCCGGTGGTCAAGGCGAGTGGCGGCCGTGCCTTCTTCCTGTGCACCTCGCTGCGTGCCATGCGCCGGACACACGAACTGCTGCAGGAACATCTTGAGCGTGCTGGTCTTGATCTCCCGCTACTGATCCAGGGTGAGGGTAGCAAGAACGAATTGCTCGAACGCTTTCGCCGCCTCGGCAATGCCATCCTGGTTGGCAGTCAGAGCTTCTGGGAAGGCGTCGACGTGCGTGGCGATGCCTTGTCGCTGGTGGTGATAGACAAGCTGCCGTTTGCGCCACCGGACGACCCGGTGCTTTCGGCGCGCATCGACCGGATGAAGGCGGAAGGGCGCAACGCTTTTATGGACTACCAGTTGCCGCGTGCGGTGATCAACGTCAAGCAGGGCGCCGGACGATTGATTCGTGATGAGACCGACCGCGGCGTGCTGATGATCTGCGACCCGCGCCTCGTCGGCAAGCACTACGGCAAGCGCATCTGGCGTAGCTTGCCGCCGATGAAGCGCACGAGAGAACTGGATGAAGTGCTGGCATTCTTCGGGGACTGACCGGCCGAATCCGTCATCCCGGCGCAGGCCGGGACCCAGTGGGATACAACAGAAGCTGTTCCTGGACCCCGGCCTACACCGGGGTGACGAGCCACGAGCCGCGTTGGCCGGTTTACTTGCCCGCCGCGTCCACCACCGCCAGCGCCGTCATGTTGACGATCCGCCGTACCGTTGCCGTGTTGGTTAGCACATGTACCGGACGCGCGGCGCCGAGCAGGATCGGGCCGATGGTGATGCCTTCGCCCACTGTCATCTTGAGCAGACTGTACGAGATGTTGGCGGCGTCGAGGTTGGGCATGATCAGGATGTTGGCCTCGCCGGTGAGCGGCGATTCCGGATCGAACTTGCTGCGGATGTCTTCCGCCAGCGCGGCGTCGCCGTGCATCTCGCCGTCGGCTTCCACGTCCGGCGCCATGGCTCGGAACAGCGCGGTCGCCTCGGCCATCTTTCGCGCCGAGGGCGTATCGGCGTTGCCGAAATTCGAATGCGAGAGCATCGCTACCTTCGGCACGATGCCGAAACGCCGCACGCCTTCCGCCGCCATCCGGGCAATCTCGGCCAGCTGCTGCGCGCTTGGGTCAGCGTTGACGTGCGTGTCGCAGATAAAGAGCGCGCGGCCCGGCAGAATCAAGTGATTCATCGCGGCCATCGTCGAGCAGCCGGGAGCCGTTCCGATCACGTCTAGCACCTGTTGCAGATGATGCTTGTAGTGGCCGGTTACGCCGCAGATCAGACCGTCGGCGTACCCCAGGCGGATCAGTATTGCGCCGATGACCGTCGCGTCCTGGCGCAGCGCGGCCTTGGCTGAATCGATATTCACGCCCGACCGCTTCATGAGGCTGTGATAGCAGCGCCAAGCCTCGTTGTAGCGCTGGTCATCATTCGGGTTAACGACCTCGATGTCTTCTCCGATCCTCAATTTCGAACCGATGCGTTCGAGCCGCGCCGCGATCACGTCGGGGCGGCCGATCAGGATCGGGCGGGTCAGTCGCTCGTCCAGCACGATCTGCGCGGCGCGCAGCACGCGCTCATCTTCGCCGTCGGCGAAAACGATGCGCTTTGGTTTGCCGGTGCGGGCCGCTTCGAACACCGCACGCATGCCGACCCCCGTGCGGTAGACGAATCCCTGGAGCTTTTGGACGTAGGCGGCCATGTCGGCGATCGGCCGGCTGGAGACGCCGGACTCCATCGCCGCCTTGGCCACGGCCGGGGCAATGACGAGGATCAGGCGCGGGTCGAAGGGCTTGGGGATCAGGTACTCCGGTCCGAACGACAATTCCTGTCCAGGGTAGGCAGAGGCGACCTCACTGGTAGCCGCCTCGTGCGCCATTGCCGCGATGGCCTCGACGCAGGCGAGTTTCATCTCCTCGGTGATGCGCGTCGCGCCGACGTCCAGTGCGCCGCGGAAGATGAACGGGAAGCAGAGGACGTTGTTGACCTGGTTCGGGTAGTCCGAGCGGCCGGTAGCCATGATCACGTCGGGCCGTGCCTGATGGGCGAGTTCCGGCATGATCTCCGGCGTCGGGTTGGACAGCGCGAAGATGATCGGCTTGTCGGCCATCGTTTTGACCATTTCGGGCTTGAGCACGCCGGCGGTCGACAAGCCGAGGAAGACGTCGGCACCCTCGATGGCATCGGTCAGCGTACGGGCGGTCGTCTCGCGGGCGTAGCGCGCCTTGTTCGGCTCCATGTTCGCGTCGCGCCCGACATGAATTACGCCCTTCGAGTCGCAAACGGTCACATTCTCGGGGCGGATTCCGAGATTGCACCACAGGTCGAGGCAGGAAATCGCCGCGGCGCCAGCGCCCGAACACACCACCTTCACTTTCGCGATGTCTTTGCCGACGACCTTCAATGCGTTGAGCATTGCCGCCGCGGAGATAATTGCGGTGCCGTGCTGGTCGTCGTGGAAGACCGGGATGGACATCCGCTCCTTGAGCTTCTTCTCGATGTAGAAGCACTCCGGTGCCTTGATGTCTTCGAGGTTGACGCCGCCCAGTGTCGGTTCCAGCGCGGCGACCATCTCGATCAGCTTGTCCGGGTCGTTTTCCGCAAGCTCGATGTCGAAGACATCGATGCCGGCGAACTTCTTGAACAGGCAGCCCTTGCCTTCCATCACCGGTTTGCCGGCCAGCGGGCCGATGTTGCCGAGACCGAGCACGGCGGTGCCGTTGGTCACCACGCCGACGAGATTGGCGCGCGACGTGTACAGCGCGGCATTTTTCTCGTCCTCGACGATGGCTTCGCAGGCGTAGGCCACGCCGGGCGAGTAGGCGAGCGACAGGTCGAACTGGTTGGTCAGTGCCTTGGTCGGCTGGACCGAGATTTTTCCGGGCGTGGGGGACTGATGGTAGTCAAGCGCGGCGTCGCGCAGGGTTTTTTCCATTGTTACCAGTGCTCCTTCGTAATGTGAATATCGTTGGGAGAACGGCTTGACGAGACAGGGAGGAGAGGCGTTGGCACTGGCTTTCCTCCAATCAAGCTAACAAAGTTTAGCAGTCGGGGATGGGGCGCACTCTGCCAAAAACCACAATAAGACGGGCTGGAACGATGCAACCGGTAAAATATTGCTTTCCCCCAAACTGACGTTCTGTCGGTTCTTGTCGTATGAGTGATCTCCCGGATTTTCCCCCTCTGAATGATTTGCCCGCTGATGGCCGCGATGCGGCAATGGTGCTTAACCGCGAGTGTTTCTGCCAGAACATCGATCGCGTGGCGCTCAAGCGCTCGTTCGAAGGCGGCGAGGGTCTGTCCGGGGCGGAAATACTCGCATCGCGAGCGAATCTGTTCTCGCTGTCACGGGTTTTCGTGGCGCAGGAACACATTGATACCATGGCGCGGCTCGTCCGCGTCGTCGAAAGCATCGTCCAGCTTCCCGCCTGGCAGGAACGCGTCCTGGTGTATGCACCGGACATTGCGCGGCACGTTCCCGCCGCCGTCGGTGTCTTTCTGGGTTACGACTTCCATCTGGACCCGAGCGGCCCGCGTCTGATCGAGATAAACACCAATGCGGGTGGCGGACTGCTCAACGCTCGCTTGCTTGATGCGCAGATCGCTTGTTGTCCTCAGGTGCCGGGGCGGGGAGCGCAACGGCACGCAGTCGAGAAAGACTTCGTTGCCATGTTTCGCGAGGAGTGGCGTCTCTCGCATGGCGACGCACCGCTCAGGCGCATCGCCATCGTCGACGAAACGCCGGCAGAGCAGTTTCTCGCGCCAGAATTCGAGCTTTTCCGGCAATTGTTCGAAGCGCATGGTATTGCCGCATGCATCTGCGCACCGGAGGCGTTGCTGTTCGATGGAACGCATTTGAAGCTCGACGGCGAGGTGATCGACCTCGTATATAACCGTCTGACCGATTTCGCGCTGGACGAGGGGAGCAACGCCGCACTGCGTGCCGCCTACCTTGCCGATGCCGTGGTGCTCACCCCGCACCCGCGCGCCCATGCGCTCTATGCCGACAAGCGCAACCTCGTGGCGTTGAGCGACGACGGCTGGCTGCAGTCGATCGGTGTCGATGCCGTTGACCGGGCGCTTCTGCGTGCCTGCGTGCCGCATACCGAAGAAGTGACACCGGAGAACGCCGCGTCCTTCTGGACGACGCGAAAGCAATGGTTCTTCAAGCCCGAAGCCGGTTTCGGCAGCAAGGCGACCTATCGTGGCGACAAGGTGACGCGGCGTGTTTTCGAGGAAATCGCCTTGGGTGGCTTCATTGCCCAGGCACTGGTACCGCCCTCCGAACGGCGGTTGATGGTCGACGGCGTCGAACAGCGGCTCAAGCTCGATCTGCGAAATTTCGTTTACCGGAATCGGGTTCAGCTCGTTTCAGCCCGGTTGTATCAGGGGCAGACAACCAATTTTCGGACGCGCGGCGGTGGGTTCGCGGCGGTGTTTGCGGTGGGGGGGGCTCGTTCGGCTGTACTTGCCGTTTGAGCAGTGTTTTCGTCCGAAGGGCGAGGCGGGGTTGAGTGAGGGAAAAGAAAAACCCCGCGGAGGCGGGGGTTCTGTAAGGGCGATCAGGCTTTTTTACGCCGACCAAATCCGATTCCGGCCAGCCCCAAGCCAAGCAATGCAAGCGATGCGGGTTCGGGAACTCCGTTGATTACATCGGCGTTGCCAAATGTCACGTTGTCGATGGCGAAGCCCGCGGGCTCGCTGCCGGTAATGTAGAAGGATACTCCGGCAATGTTGGCGCCAGTATTGTCGAACAGGCCATAAAACTCGATGCCGAGAGCACTGTTGACGATCGTCCCGAGCGACGCTCCGAAGATGTCAAAGGCCTCGATGGTAGTGCCACCAATCGCGTTGAAATAGCCGCCGTCAAGGCCGACGGCTGCCACCGGTGTCGAGAACAGGATAGAAATAGGGCCGTTGAATGTCGGGCTGCCGGACAGTACAGGGCTGCTCGGATTGGATGCATCACCCGCGATTTTGGTGCCGCCATCGGTGACGAGGCTCAAACTGCCGCCTGTCGGTGCGCCCGACAACGTCCTGACGGTTGAGCCGACTACGGTTTGTCCCAGGAAGCTTGTGCCGAACGAAATGGTGTTGCCGCCGACGTTATAGACGGGGTCGACATTGCCCATGGCATAGCCCGCTTCGCTGAACGTGATAACTGACGCGGCAGGAGTGAAGGAGCCGGCTCCCAGATTGACCAATGCCGCATTGGCTGAACTGGCGGAAAGAAAGCAGAAAGCGCTTAATGCACCTGCCGCAATGGTGGTTGATTTCATGATATTCCTATCGAGTAAGAGATGTCGTTTGGTATATATGACGACGGGTTTTTAGGGAGCAAAAACTGTTCCTGTCTTGCTTATAAATTATTAAGCTGTTGTATTTGTTTGGTATAAATTCATATCTTGCGAACTGACAGGAGCCTGGAGTTAAATTGTGTAAATTTATTCGACACCTATGTTTCGGTTGCAATTGGTCCACTGTTGCAGCCTGCCGCTTTGAGGATGCCCGGGGTTGTCCTTCCTTCAGGAAGGTTTTCGCTATGTCGACGGTCTTTCTCGCCGCCTTTTTCCGGCGGTATGCTTTGCTCGTGTGTTGGCCGCACCGGTCCTGAATCATTCCCAGGAGACTTCCATGTTTCGTCGATTCATTATTTCGATGTTGTTCTTCGTTCCGCTGGCGCAGGCCGATGTCGAGGCGCCCATTACGCGGGTGACGCTTTACCCCGGTACGGCCACGGTCGAACGTTTTGCTGACGTCGTGGCGGGAACGCGGCTGCTTGAGGTCGGCGGGTTGCCGGCCAATTTCGATGCGAAAACGCTGCAAGTGCAAGCGGACAAAGGAATCCGTGTCGGGCAGATCATGATCAGGGATGCAGCGAGTGGCGGCGATGGCGTACATCCGCGTGAAAAGACACTGAAAAAGATGGTCC
This sequence comes from Propionivibrio sp., assembly GCA_003249625.1. The sequence continues at coordinate 30,369 of QKII01000110.1, forward strand.
TCGAACTTCAGGATCGCATCGATGCACTTGACATCGAGGTCAAGTCGGCTGGTCTGGTGACAGGTTATCTGGCGCGGCTGGAAAACGGGGAACAGGCGGCACTTGACGGCAAGGTGTTGCGCGGCATCGCAGATGGTATCGAGACGGCGGGACGGAGTGCCTTTATGCGCGCGCAGGCAGCGGAAATTCGGAAACGTGCGATCAAGGAGGAGCTCGAGAAGGCCGAGTTCGAGTTGGCACAACTGAAGAGTGGCGCACGCAATTTCCGCAGCCTCAGCGTGCAACTTTCGGCCGAGCAGGGTGGCCGAATCAAGGTGATCTATCAGGTCGATCGGGCCGGCTGGCAGCCTGCCTATCGCGCATCGCTTGATTCGGGTCGCTCGGTACTCGACCTGGAACGGATGGCCATGGTGTCTCAGAAATCGGGCGAGGATTGGTCCGGCGTCAAACTCAGGCTGTCGACCGGTCAGCCGCAGGCGTTCCACGCACCGGCCGACCCGCAGACGCGTCGATTGGTCTATCACCGCCCTGTTCCTCGGGAAGAACTCGGACGTTCGCGACAGCTGCTGGCTGATGCAGTGCCGGCGCCTGCGCCGATGCGGAAGTCTGTGGTGAGGGAAAAAGATGATTACGTCGCGCCGGTAATCGAAGTCAACAGTGCATTCGCGACGGAGTTCGACGTGCCTGGAACCGTAACGCTGGCGGCAGATGGTCGTGAGATTGCCGTGTCGCTGGGCCAGCAGACAGTGGCGGCCGCGCAGCGCGTGCAGGTGACACCATCGCTTCAGCGTTTCGGCGTGCTGGTGGCGGAGTTCGAACGTCTGCCCGGCGTCTGGTTGCCGGGCAATGTCCAGTTGTTTCGGGACGGTGGCTATGTCGGCGCAACGCGCTGGAATCCCGCAGGATCAGAGCGTTTTACGTTGGGTTTCGGGCAGGACGATCTTTTGCGCGTAGCGGTTGATCGCGAGGAACTCCAGGATGGTTCGGCGGGCTTTACCGGCCAGCGGCTACAGCGCAAGGTTGGCGATGTCTACTCGTTGACCAGCATGCACCGTAATCCCGTTGACGTGCTTGTGCTCGAGCCATCGCCGATTGCGCAGTCGGACGAGATCGATGTCGAGCGGGGGTTCAAGCCGCAACCGAGCGGTGATTCCTGGAAGAACCGGCCGGGGGTTGTATTCTGGAACAAGACACTGGTGCCCGATGAAACCTGGAAGATTGGCGTCGATTACACGATCACCTATCCCAAGGAAGGCTCGGTCAGCGGTTTGCCGTGAGTCTTCGGTTTCGTCAGCGTTGCTTTTCCGGGGGGGCGAACCTCCTCAGCGCAGCGCGAGGGCCATCGCCGACAGACAGTTGAGGATGCGCAAGGCGTGTTCGACACTATTGCTGCCGAATTCCAGCGTGACGGCGTCGAGACGTGTAAGGGTGGGCCATTGGCAGAACAGGTCGGCGTG
>QKII01000329.1 GCA_003249625.1 Propionivibrio sp.
GTCGCTGCCCAGCACCGCACTGTGGAATGCCTTCAGTTGCACGTTGTTGTTGGTGTATTTGCCCACCAGTTCAACAAACTTGTTCATCGCCGCCGCCTGCGGGTGCGATTCCGGCATCGCGTGACCTACCTTGCCGCTGATCGCGGCCAAGGCGGTGCCTGCCGACAACATTCCCAAAGCACCAACCACCAACATCTTCTTCAATGCAAACGCTTTCATCTGTGACTCCTCGTAATGAAAAAAACAAACCACTGGACCAACGAAAAATTAGCTGCCAGCTTCTTCTGCCCTCTCGAGGCTGGCAATCGCGCGGCTCGCCGTGCGGGTCACCATGCGTCGAGAGGCTTCCTCCGCCGCTTCCGGGTTCTTGCGCCGGATAGCGTCAAAAAGATCTTGATGCTCCTTGACGGTGAGCTCCATGTGCTCAGGTCCCGTCTGGAACGTGATGTCGAAAATCGCTCGCTGTAACGCGCCAACGGCGTCGCTCAACTGCTGGATGACCAGATTGCGCGAGGCAACCAGTACCGCGTGATGAAACATGATGTCCGCCTCATGAAAAACCGGCAGGTTCTTCAGATTGGCAGCCATCTGATTGAAATTCGCTTCAATTTCCACCAGATCGACGGCGGTCGCCCGCTCTGCGGCCCAACGCGAGATGGTCGGCTCGATCAGGCTGCGCACTTCGATCAGGGAACGCACCAGCGAAGGATTCGCCCCTTTTTCGAGCACCCACTCCAGCACGTCCGCATCGAGATAGTTCCATTGCTCAGACGGCATGACAAACAGCCCGCGATGGCGTTGCGCATCGATGAGCCGCTTTGTCGACAACACCTTGATGACCTCGCGCATGACGTTACGCGAGGTATCGAAACGCTCGCACAACTCGCTTTCGGAGGGCAGCGCCGACCCTGGGGCGAACTCGCACTGGGCAATCTGCTTGCCGAACAGGCGTGTCAGTCGATCCGTCTTGGTCATATCCGTTGCATCCCTCTCTCGATCAATCTTGGTTTTGGTTTTTGTTTTGGTTTTTTTAGTTTGTCACCACCTATGGGACAAAGTCAACACAATTGTAGTACAAACTATAAACACTGTATTACAATAAACGTCGTTAGCCGCTACAATCAGCGCCCGATCAGCGCCCGATTCCACCACGCCGCCACTCTGCGAATGGAGCCACCCATGACCCCCACCTCCCCCATCAATCCAGAATTTGCCGACCTTTTCGTTAACGAAGCGCTGAATCCCTATCGCGCCTGTATTCAGGGATTGGCCAACGAACCTTGCACGGTCCAGGCACTGTTGAAACGTGCACATGATTTCCTGCACGACGAAGCCGACTACCTGGGATTAGGTGACATCTCGCAAACGGCTATCGTCGAGCGCCTGGTCGCGAACCGGCCTCGCGTTTGCGTCATCCAGGGATCGGCCGATCACCCCGCCCACCTTTTTGACCATGAACACACCCTGCGCGCAGCGGCACGCATCTGGCAAAACGGCGGCGTACCCTTCACCTTCGGCATCCCGGTCATCTGCGACGGCACCGCACAGAGCAACATCGGCCAAAGCTACTCGCTGGCCTCGCGCAACCACACGGCGATGGCGGTGAACATCAATTTCGAAGGGCACAGCTACCACGCCGCCTACGTGATCTCCGGCTGCGACAAGACGCCGACAGGCATTCTTTCCGGTCTCGCCGCCGCTGACCGCGCCCGCCGCGAACCCGAGCGCGGCAGTGCGCCCGCCTGGGCGGTTTTCGTTCCGGCACATGTACTCAAGGGTGGCAGCATCCCGAAGAGCACGCGCAAGAAACTTCAGGACATCCAGGACGCAGCCCGCGCCGCCGGCGACCCGCAACTCGCCGACGATATCGAGGAGAACTGCCACTACATCCTGCAATGCTCGTCCGACGAGGCATTCCTCGGCATGCTAACCCGTGCCGTCGAACAACACCTGGTCGACCAACCCGCCGCTGACGCAATCCTCAACGAACTCGCCGCGGCCACCTGCGACGACAAGGGCGGCATCTGCGCCTTCAACGGCACAGGCAACTCGTCGCGGACGCTGGTCTCCGCGCTCGGCTTTGTGCCGGAAGGCTCCGAACTGCTGGTGGACGAAGCACCGACCGCACTGGTCGCCCGCAACGTCGACCAACTGTTCCGCATGATCAACAAGCCCGAATACGCCGTCTGCGAAATCCTCAAGCACAACTACGGTAACGCCGTACGCATCCATAACGCCACCGGCAGTTCCAGCAATCTGATGCTGCACATGCCCTGCGTGATGCGCCACGCCGGCTTTGACGTCTCGCTTTTCGACTACGAGAAGATCCGCAACGCCCATCCGGTACCGGACATCTTCGCGCACAGTCTCACGGAAGGTCGCGACACCTTCGTCCTTGCCGAACAGGCACGCGCCGGCATGCATCACGGCATGACCAGCCTGTACAAGGTGCTCAAGGATCTCAACGTGCCGATGAACTGGGACGCCCCGACCGTCACCGGCAAGACATGGGGCGAGCGCATCGCCGCGATTCCGGAGGCCGTCTCGCCAGCACTGCCGCAGGAGCGCTCCGTGATCCGCATCAAGCCGATCCGTGACATCTCGGGCACCGACATCATGCGCGGCAATTTCTTCTCGTCCTGCACGCTCAAGGTCGCCGGCATGTCCACCGACTCCTACAACCGCTTCAATGGCAAGGTTTTCCTGGTGCGGTATTACGAGAACGAAACGCTCTGTACGAACGACTTGCGCTCAAGCAATCTGGTCGACACGCTGTGCAAGATGCCCGAACTCACCCCGGAGATACTGGCCGCCTTCCGCAAGTTCAACAATGCACCGGCCGATGAAGACGTCCTGACGATGGTGAACAACGGCACACTGGCGTTCGCCTTCGTCATCGCCGGGCAGGGGCCGAAAGCTTTTGGCATGCCGGAAATGTTCGCACCGAGCCAGTACCTGAAGCACCACGGCGTAGTCGAACGCACCTCCGTGATGATCACCGACGGCCGCTATTCGGGCGTCACCAAGGGTGCCTGCGTCGGCCACATGGTTCCCGAAGTCTTCGAGGGCGGCGGCATCGGCACATTGATGAGCGGCGACCTGTTGTGGATACGCCTCACCGACCGGCGTATTGACCTGATCGACAAGGAAGGCTTCCTGAACGGCAATGTAATGCCACGCGAGGGCGCCCCCTTCGAGGAACGCAAGGAACTACTGAGAAGCCGCCAGGCGATGATCGAGAAGCGCCAGCGGCAGGTCGCCGCGTGTAACTTGCTCGACAACGTTTCAAATGCCGAATTCGGTGTCGTACCGATGGCAGTCCACCGCCGTGCAACGATTCCGTGGTCGTTCCCTTACTGATATTCCAATTACCCCGGTGACTCACCGGGGTAATTTCGCTGAATCAGCAGACGACCAGGTTGTCGCGATGGATCATCTCGGGCTCATCGAGATAGCCCAGGATGTCCTCGATTTCACAACTGGCGTGACGAGCGATGCGCCGTGCATCGCTGCTACCGTAGTTGATCAGGCCGCGCGCCACGTCCTGCCCGAGCACTGAAACACAGGCCACGGCTGCTCCGCGCTCGAATTCGCCCTGCACTTCGACGACACCGATCGGCAGCAGGCTTTTCCCTTCGCCGAGCGCCTTGACCGCGCCATCATCGAGCACCAATCGGCCGTTGAGTTGCAGGTGATCGGCCAGCCACTGTTTGCGCGCGTTAAGCGTCTGCATTTCCGAGACCAGCAGCGTACCGACCGACTCACCACGAGCCAGGCGCGGCATCACGTCACGCTCCCGCCCGCTGGCAATCACCGTGTGCGCACCGCTATTGGCCGCCCTCTTGGCAGCGATCACCTTGGTGATCATGCCGCCGGTGCCGATGCGTGTGCCGGCGCCGCCAGCCATCGCTTCGAGCGCCGGATCACCGGCCTGCGCCTCCGAAATCAGCGTTGCCTGCGGATCCTTGCGCGGGTCGGCCGTGTACAACCCCTGCTGGTCGGTCAAGATCACCAGGCAATCAGCCTCCACCAGATTAGCCACCAGCGCCCCGAGCGTATCGTTGTCGCCGAATTTGATTTCGTCGGTGATCACCGTGTCGTTTTCGTTGATGATCGGCACCACGCCAAGCGACAGCAGCGTCGTCAGCGTCGAGCGTGCATTGAGATACCGCTTGCGGTCGGCCAGATCTTCGTGCGTCAGCAGCACTTGCGCCGTATGCAGGCCGTAGGCCGAAAACGCGCTTTCATAGACCTGCACCAGCCCCATCTGCCCGACGGCGGCGCACGCCTGCAAATCATGCACGGCACTCGGCCGTTTCACCCACCCCAGCCGCTGCATGCCACAGGCGATCGCGCCGGAGGAAACCAGCACGACCTCCCTACCCTGCCCGCGCAGTTCGGCGATCTGCCTCGCCCACTCGCGAATGGCCACCGTATCAAGCCCTTCGCCATTGTTGGTCACCAGCGCCGAGCCGACCTTGACGACCAGTCGTTTAGCCTCGGCGATGCGTGTCACGTCCATAACCATTTTTTTTCTTAATCCGTTTCCAAATCGTCAGGAAAGTACTCGTCTACGGGACTCTCGGCTGCCGTCTCCTGTGGCGCCAGCGTATCCAGGGCATCCTGCAGGGCATAGACCAGCGGCCGGCAACCTTCGCCACTGATGGCACTGATCCGGAAACAAGGCGTTCCTTCGGGGGCGGCATAGGCCTGAAGAAATTCCGCGACGCGGCTTTCGCGGTCGTCTTCGGGAATCAGGTCGAGCTTGTTGAGTACCAGCCAGCGCGGTTTGGCCGCCAGTTCAGGACTGTACTTTTCCAGTTCGCCCACGATGGCATGCGCATCGCGGACCGGGTCGGCCTCCGGATCGGGCGGCGCCAGGTCGACGATATGCAGCAGCACGCGCGTACGCGCGAGGTGCTTCAGGAAGCGGATGCCCAGCCCGGCGCCTTCCGCCGCCCCTTCGATCAGACCGGGAATGTCGGCGATGACGAAGCTCTTGTTCTCGCTGACGCGCACCACCCCCAGATTCGGGTGCATCGTGGTGAACGGATAATCGGCAACCTTCGGCTTGGCCGCTGAAACGGCCCGGATGAACGTGCTCTTGCCGGCATTCGGCAGTCCGAGCAAACCGACATCGGCAAGCACGCGCAGTTCGAGGCGAAGATCGCGCTCTTCACCCGGATCGCCCTTGGTGCATTGCCGCGGCGCCCGGTTGGTGCTCGACTTGAAATGGATGTTGCCCAACCCGCCCTTGCCGCCCTTGGCGATCAGCACGGTCTGGCCGTCGTGCGCCAGATCGGCGACAACCTGGTGGGAGTTGATATCTGTGATCACCGTCCCGACCGGAACACGCAAATTGATGTCCTTGCCGCCGCGGCCGTAACAACCAGCAGACGCACCGTTTTCGCCACGCGGCGCGATGAACTTGCGGGTGTAGCGGTATTCGACCAGCGTGTTGATATTGCGGTCGGCGATCACGCGCACGCTGCCGCCGCGCCCGCCGTCACCACCGTCCGGACCGCCTTCCGGCTCGTATTTCTCCCGCCGGAACGAGACGACGCCATTGCCGCCG